>JACXUN010000336.1 GCA_014763905.1 Campylobacterales bacterium | reverse complement strand
GGGTATATTCATCTATCTTAGATATAAACTTTTTGATATCACAATGATACTAAACGGCGCTCTTGGCGGTCTTGTAGCCATCACAGCAGGCGCTGATCTGTTTAACACTATGGATTCGCTTATCATCGGTACAATCGGCGGGATATTGGTTGTTATAGCCGTTCCGTTATTTGATAAGGTTCGCATAGATGATCCGGTGGGTGCGTTATCGGTTCACTTAGTGAACGGCGTATGGGGAACGCTTGCTGTTGGACTTTTTGCCGGCAGCGAGTCCATCACGCTTATGAACCAAATTAAGGGTATTGTAGTTATTGGCGTACTTGTATTTACCATATCTTATGCTACGATTTATGTTATAAATAAATTTATGGTATTTAGAGCTGAAGATGACGCTCAATTAGAAGGTCTTGATATAAGCGAATGCGGAATTGAGTCTTATCCTGAGTTTAGAAGGACTATCTGATTAATTCTCAAATTTCAAGCAAAGCTTGAAATTATGACTTCAGAACAGTCGGCTCTCACGACTAGTCGCTCTTATTAAGCTTCTTTAACTGCTATTTGTTACTCGCCGTTCTTCTCACCTGCTCTATCCAGTATGGTATATATTTCATCTCTCTAGTTAAAGTAGTACCTCCTCCATGTCCTGGGTATATCTTGAAATTTTCTTTAAAATCGGATACTTTTTTGAGGCTTTTTACCATATCTTTGGCGCTGCTGTATGGAAAATCCCATCTCCCTATACTTCCTTCAAAAAGAAAATCCCCGCTAAACCAGCTATTGCCTATTTCTATTACACTGCTACCGGGTGTATGACCTCCAAAATGCAAAAATTTTACTTTAACGCCTGCGATATCCAAAACTTCATCACTTTTTATTTTCCTATCAGCCCTGCTGCTTGGTGTTCCTTGCTCAAATGGATCATTTTCCAACATAAAAGCATCATCTTCTGGGATATATATAGGCAGATTTAACTTTTCTTTTAACTCTTTATTGCTCCATACATGATCAAAATGCCCGTGGGTATTGAGTATGGCGACAGGGTTTTTGACATTTTTTAGCACCCATGATACAGCGCCTACTCCAGGATCTATGATAAAATCTTTTCCATCAACGGTAGCAATGTAACAGTTTGTTTGATACGGTCCCATTGGCTGAACTTTAACTTGCATATATTATAATTCTCCTATG
>JACXUN010000103.1 GCA_014763905.1 Campylobacterales bacterium | reverse complement strand
AATTCGGAATCTGCCGAGTCTCTACTATTGGTTAAATCGATAGTGACTTAATTTGTCCAACAAGTTGTTGGACTTTTTCCAGTTTAACCCGCTTAAATATATAGTATTTATTTGTTACAATGCCAATATAAAAATTCTACGTCAAAGGGAACTCATGACATTTACCACCCCACTCCAACAAGGATCAATCAAAATCATGCTCCTCGGCTCTGGCGAGCTAGGTAAAGAGGTTGCCATCGAAGCTCAGCGTCTTGGTGTTGAGGTGATTGCCGTTGACAAATATGAGAACGCACCGGCCCATCTTGTTGCCAATCGTGCCTATGCCATCAATATGCAAGACAAAGCTGCGGTACTCGAACTGATCGAAAAAGAGCGGCCAACCTATATTCTACCGGAGGTTGAAGCGATCTCTATCGAGGCACTGTTTGAAGCAGAAGCAAGAGGATTTCATGTCATCCCAAATGCCGAAGCGGTTAACAAAACCATGAATCGAAAAAATATTCGCATGTTTGCTGCCGAAGAGCTGGGACTCACCACCAGTCGATACCGCTTTGTCAAAACATTAGACGAGCTCAAAGCTGCGGGAGCAGAGATGGGATTCCCATGTGTGATCAAGCCGGTCATGAGCAGCTCCGGGCATGGACAAAGTATTGCCAGATCAGCCGATGATATCGAACGATCATGGGAGATTGCCAAAGAGGCACGCGGGGATTCGAGTGAGCTAATCGTCGAGGAATTTATCAAGTTTGATTATGAAATCACCCTTTTAACCGCACGAACCGAAAATGAGACTGTCTTCTGTGAACCGATCGGTCACGTACAGCAAGACGGTGACTATATCCTCTCATGGCAGCCGATGCCGATGAGCGAATCCGCTCTCCAAAAAGCCAAAGATATTGCCAAAGCAGTGACAGACGGCTTAGGCGGTCGCGGTATTTTTGGGGTAGAGTTCTTTGTGAAAGGGGATGAAGTCTATTTCTCTGAACTGAGTCCGCGTCCACACGATACCGGGATGGTGACACTGATTACGCAGTCACAGAGTGAGTTTGCCCTGCATATCCGTGCCGTGCTAGGACTGCCGCTTAACTATACCTTCTACGGAGCGGGAGCAAGCAGTGCCTATAAAGCCAAAAATGAATCGCACAATCCACAGATTGTCGTACCAGATAGTGCCTTTAGTACCCACTCTTTTGTACGGGTATTCGGTAAACCGGAATCGCATATCGGACGGCGAATGGCAGTGGCTTTGGTAATGAATGAAGATGTAGAACAGGCGAAGAGTGAAGCCCTGAAAATTGCCGAAAGTATCAGTGACTGCTAGTCTTAAAAATATAAATTAGTATTTAAAAATATTTTTAAACAAAAATAAGCTTGATATAATATACGCAAAATGTCGATCATAAAGGGATTATTTTGCAAAAAATCAAGCTACCGTTTCTAATGCTAAGTTTGATCCTTCTCTCTCAGTGGCTCCAAGCCGAAGATTATACCCTGAAGCATGAGGTCAAACGTTTTATCCATCAGATGCACACGCAATATCATTTCAAAACATCGTATCTACAAAAACTCTTTCAATCCGTTAAAAAAGATCCACAAGCACCGATTCAAACCACCGCTTGCACCGCTGCATCCCACGCCTGCAAATCAAAAGCTCAGGGAAGCTGGGATATCTACTCCCGTCTCCATCTCGAACACAATCAAACCGATCTGGGTGTCGCTTTTATCTCAGAACACTACGAACTTTTTCAAAAAGCATTCCAAGAGTATGGTGTCGCACCGGAGTATATCGCCGCAATTATTGGGATAGAGAGCTATTATGGTCATAATACCGGTCGCTATTATGTGTTTGATACTTTAACGCATCTGGCATTTGATTCATCAAGCCGCCGTAAGCACTATTTCCGATATGAATTGCAAGAGTTTCTCCGAATGTGCTATCGTGAACAGGTTGAACCGCGTGCGATCAAAGGTTCCAAATACGGAGCCATCGGCATGGCACAATTTATGCCAAGCAACTATGATAAATTGGCGGTAGATTTCAACGGAGACGGCAAGATACGCATCAGCAGTGCCGCCGATGCGATTGGCAGTATCGCCAACTATTTCAAAGCACATGGCTGGAAAAATGATGAACCGGTAACCACCCGTGTTACTTATGAGGGAAATCGTTTTGAAGGACTCAAAACCGGACTCAAGCATCGATACTATCGTCGCTATCTTCCCGGTATCTATCCCAAAGAGGGAACGTTTGATTATGATGATAAGGTGATGTTGATTAAATTGGAGCGGGAACGTTATGATGAACTCTGGTACGGAGCCCAAAACTTCTATGTGCTGAGCCGATATAACCATAGTGATTATTATGCGATGGCGGTACATCAGCTTGCTCAGAATATCAAAACAGCCTACTTAGCCAAATATCAGCAAGAGCAAACCAAACAACTCTATGCCTTAAAATAGGAGTTAAAGGCTCCTATATTTATAATAGTTTGATATAATCCCCATTATTTTTATTTATAAGGATTATAATCGTGAAAAAGATTCTTCTAAGCGTTCTCCTCATTATTCTTGTCTCGGTCGGACTACTCTTTTTGATCAACGGAAAAGATAATTATGACCCAACTCAATATGAAGTGACGGCAACCAACGGTTTACATGTCGGTTCTAAACTGACCCTCAAACTACCGGATCAATTTGACCAACCTCATGCGTTAACCAATCAGACTCAGAAGCTTATTTTGGTCTTTGCCAAAGATACCGGTCATACGGTAAAAGCGTTCTTGAACCAACAGGGTGCAGATTTTTTGGAGAAGCGGCACACACTCTTTGTAGCGGACATCAGCCCGATGCCTACGGTCATCCGTAACACTTTTGTTCTGCCAGATTTGCAAAAAAGCCACTATGCGGTACTCTTGAACTATGACGGCACCATTCGAGATACATTAAAAGACACAAACAACGCCGATAAGATTACGATTGCTACCGTCAAGAACGGTGTCATTGAAACGGTTAAATATATCTCAACCGCAGAAGAGTTAGAAGCAGAACTACTTACAAAGTAGTTCTGTTATTTTTTTATTCATCTATCGAAACATTTACTTTTTGAGAATAATTTTTCGATAGATAGTTGAGCATTCGCTCCTCTTGCTCCGGCTCAATCTTCCAGAGTCCATAAGCTTTTTGCATGATATTGATCTTCTGTTTCCAGAACTTTTTATCGCCGCCATTGACCACGATAAATCGTCCGGTATGACATACTGTACAGTTCTCTTTGATATCACCCAATCCGTTATCCACAATTAAGCCAGTTGTACTGTCGGTCTCTACGGCATAGAGTCCGTTTATCATCAGTATACTTACGATTAACACTATCTTTTTCAACATTACATCTTCTCCTAATATACTAAAGTATTCTCAATCATGGTGACCACCTCAATCGATAGATTAAGCAACTGCTTATCAATCTCTGCAAGATGTTTTAACTCATTGATATCCATATCCTGTTTTTTGTAAATATCTTCAACTTCCAGATAGAGTGTACGCATCTGTTGTAGTTTAGCTTGGATCGGTTTATTGGTTACTTTTGCTAATCCTCGTCTATTCTCACCGTTAATCAAACCTTCTAGTCCATTTTTGAACAGAATAATACTTCCTCTTAGCTTTACATTGTTTCGTTCCGCGTTCTCTTTGGTGTAGACGAGAAACTTCTCTTTGAACATCTTTTGGGTTAGCATTCTCTGGCGGTCGGCAAATTTCAATGTATGTACGATAACTTGGTTGTCATGCGTATTCAAAATATTTTTACTCTGTAACGTTTGGGTTAATTTATGAGAAAGTCGCATAAGCTTTTCATTGCTATCAATGATATAGTGATATGCTTCGAGATCCACTTTACCCTCTTGGTAGAAGTTGGAAACCGCTTTATAGAAATCTTTCCATACACCATTAACCTCATCCAATTCTGCCAAGATATCTTTATCTGTCTGTTTAGGCAGTTTAAGAGATTCATTTCCGTCATACATACCGACAATAAATTCGTTAAATAGTTTGGCAGACTCTTGCAGATCTTTGTTATAGTAATCCACATCGATATCGTGTTTAACCAAAATAGCATCTTTTGCCATTCTCTGCGACAACATTTTATTCATCGCTGCTAGATTAATAACCTGATTTTTAGCCTCTTCTTTCTTAAATGCTTCTGTCACCAGTTGACTCAACTCAAAACGGACATCTTTTGCACTTATCCATGAACTGCTTAGCATTACCGCTAAGATCATCCATATTGCCTTTTTTAGCAACATTGTTTCCTCCATGTTCAATTTTGTTTAGAGTTAAACTTATTATATTATATGATTAATCATCTTTTAATATAATTAACCGTCATAATAAATGTGACCAAAAGTGACTAAAAAGAAAATTAAGAAGAAAATATAAAAAGGAGAGGATCAAACATCAACTTGGTGTTGATGTTTGATGAAGATTAGAGCATATTTTTAAATTCGGTAAAGATATAAGCACTCTCATGTGGTCCCGGACTTGCTTCGGGATGGTGCTGTACCGACATAGTCGGAGAGTCGTTGTATCGTAACCCTTCGATGGTATTATCAAAAAGATTGGTATGGGTCACCGTTGCCACTTCCACAATGTTATCCGGCACACTATAGTTGTGATTCTGAGCCGTGATCTCTACCATCCCGTTGATCTTATTTTTCACCGGATGGTTCCCGCCGTGGTGACCGAATTTGAGCTTATAGGTATCATATCCATGAGCGATAGAGAGCAGCTGATGTCCCAAACAGATACCAAAAAGCGGTACTTTAGCGGCAATCAGTTTTCGGATTTTTTCCTGCTCCTCTTTAAGGATTAACGGATCACCCGGTCCATTGGAGAGGAAGACCCCGTCAATGGCTTTGGCTTTGAACTTTTCGATAATTACTTCAGCCTCCATTGAGTTTGGCACCACTTCAACTTCCATTCCCGCATGGGTCAACTCATTGAGAATATTTCGCTTGATTCCAAAATCCAAAGCGATAATCTTCTTGGTAGTATTGGGCACTTCATAGACAAACGTTTCTGCGTTGTATCGTGCCTCCTGATGGATATAGCTCTCTTTGGTACTCACCTGCTCGATATAGTTGATCTCTTCGATTCTCGGTGATTCACTGAGCAGCTTTTTCAGCTCAGCCGCGTCGTGAATCTCTGTTGAAGCGATCATCATCATCGCACCCTCTGAACGGAGCATTTTAGTCAAGAATCGTGTATCGATCTCGGTAATACCCAAAATCCCATACTTTTTCAATAAGTTGTCCAGTGTCTCTTCTGAGCGGAAATTGGAGGGACGTTGTTGGTAAGAACGAACAATGATCCCCTTGCAATGAACCCGTTTGCTCTCCATGTCTTGGGCATTGCACCCTACGTTCCCAATCTCCGGCATGGTAAAGGTGACAAACTGACCCGCATAACTCGGATCGGTTACGATCTCTTGGTAACCGGTGAGAGAAGTATTGAAGACGATCTCTCCGACACTGGTTCCCTCTGCACCAAAACTTTTTGCCTCTAAAAACGTTCCATTTTCAAAATAGAGTGATACCTTTTGCATTACATCATTCCTCGCTTTTTTAACTCTTCTTCGTATAGTCTTTCATGCATCAAATCATACTCTAGCGTACCCGGGATATACTTCTTTTCCATCTTCATAATCCGATCGTAAACGATATCATCAATCTGACTATATACGTTGGCAAAGGATTTAAACGCTTTGAAGATAACGTTTCGCACCTGATTATCATTCACCTTATATTCCAGTAAATAGTTCTCATACAATTCATCCAATATCGTATGTGCCAGATCATTATATCGCTCATCATAATCCATAATAATGCCGTACTGTGGAGCCAACCGTTTCTTGATCATAAAAAAGAGTTCACGCTCTTTGACCT
>JACXUN010000335.1 GCA_014763905.1 Campylobacterales bacterium | reverse complement strand
AAGCTATCGACTAAATTGCCAGCGATTAGAAATGAAATGAGTGATATAAAAAATAATGAAAAATCTCATAATTTTCCTTGTTGTTAACTTATCTAAATATTATAGTATTTAATTTTTATACTATATTTATAATAAGGCAAGCATTGTGAAAACTATGTATAATTTCGGTTAAAATTGATACCCGATTCCAAAATATCCTACAGAACTATCCATACCAAATTTCATGGCTAAGGGAGCAAGTATATCAGAGCTGATCTGGTTACCGCTGATATCGATACTCATTTTGTCCAAATCCCATTTGCTATAGCGGTAACCCAATGTCGCATAGAGTTTTGAACTTAGTGTCAACCAACCCCACTCAAACTCATGATCAAACGGGATAAACTGTAAACCGATATTGTACGATTGGAAGGTGCCATCCACAGTAAAATCGGCATGGGCATAATCATTTTTAATATTTCCGGTTTGATAGGCATAGCTGGCTGCCCCAAAGAGAAAAAGCTGCTTGTCAATGAGCGGTTTTTGCAGGGTGATTGACGGTCCTATTTTATAGGTCATCAGTTCGGTTTTGCTCTTGTCAAACATATCTTTGGCATCCAGAAGGTTTCCTGCATTGTCTAACATAAATCCCAAGTTTGGAATGGTACTGTCGCTTTTGGTTGCATCGATCCATGGCATCGAAATACCAAGTAGTAAACCCGCTGCGATATAATCATCATCACTTTCATGCAAAAGGTCATAACCAAACTGGAGATTCACATCCATGCCTTTTAACCGATACTCCATCTCCGGTATCGTAGCATTTTCTCCCAATGGGATATTATTGAGTATTTGGTTCCCTGCTGATGCCATAGCATTGTAGGTGTGTTGGGCTTGTATCATACGCTTGGAGTCGTACCATGTGAGATCGTATCCGTAATAAAAGCGGTCAATATTATCATGTCGATTGGCGATAGAAAAGGTCGCGATATCACAATCTATTTCACCGGTTAATCCAAGGAATCCGCCTTGCATTCCAAAGGTTCCGTTACCAAAGTCGACCTCTACTGCTTGACCTAATATCACGGTGGAGAGAGAAGTTATTAAAATCTTATTCATTTTGTTTCCCAATATATCATTAATTTACCGAGAAATTATAAGTAAAATAAATAAAAATTCAATAAGTAAATAAAATTAATTTAATTAATAAG
>JACXUN010000334.1 GCA_014763905.1 Campylobacterales bacterium | reverse complement strand
TCAATCAAATGGTACGGGAGCTACTCTTAGCTCAGAGCAGCGACTGGGCATTTTTGATCACCACCTCGACGGCTACCGAGTACAGTATCAACCGAACCAAAGAGCATATTTTCAACTTTAACCAACTGCTTGAAATGCTGAACGACAATGCGATAGATTTTGAGAGATTAGCCTATCTGGAAGAGAAAAACTCTATTTTCAACTTTATCGACTATACCATCTTTTTAGATTAAATAAGGAGGAATCATGATTGAGGTCTTTAATGCCATTACCAATATCGCCAAAGATATTGAACAGAATGTTTTTGTAAACTGTGATGAGTTTGTCACACCCGATTTATCGGATGAAGTGCGGCACAACAAAGTGTATGCCCACTGTGCAGCAGTCATTGAACGAGAGTTTGAACATGTCAGAAGTATCAAAGCGGCTATCAGCAAAGACAAGAAACAGTACTGCACCATTAACGAAGCGGGCAAATATCTGGTCAGCTATGTCGCCATCGATAACGTCGATCTCTTGGATGTAGACTTTGCGTTGGGAACCATCTTTGGTATCTATGAAAATGAGTTCAGTGCCGATGCCCTCAAGGCGGCAATCTATATCACCTACGGTCCCAACTTCCAACTCGTGTTTGCAACCAAAACCGAAGGGGTGAAATATTTTACTCATGAACACGGAGAGTTTGTCCAGCAAGACTCTCTTCATCTTAATGAGAAGGGCAAAATCAATGCCACCGGCGGCATCGCCGGAGAGTGGAGTGAATCCCACAAGGCCCTCATCGAGAGCCTGTTCAATGAAGGCTACCGACTCCGATTCAGCGACTCATTAGCCCTCGATACCCATCAAATCCTCTTCAAAAAGGGCGGACTCTACTCTTCCCCGGCAACCGCTTCTAACCCGGACGGTATTCTGGAAGTGATCTTTGAAGCATTCCCGATTGCTTTTATTATCGAACTGGCAGGCGGAGCCGCGATTAATGGCACACAACGTATCTTGGAAATAGAAACACCGCAACTGCACCAAAAAACGCCAATCTATTTTGGTTCCACAACCGAAGTCGGTCGTGTAGCTGAATATTTGTAACAAAAAAGTTCCCATTCCGGTAGGGTGCAATAAATTGCACCCTTGTGACTAAATCTCCAACTTCTCTTTCCGCTTTCGCCAATCCGGCATATGCAAACTCAAATAGGT
>JACXUN010000102.1 GCA_014763905.1 Campylobacterales bacterium | reverse complement strand
TCAGAAACCTCTTTAACTGAGTCACGTGTATCATTGGATACCGTTTTAGTCACATCATTAATATCTTTAGATACAGAAATCGCTGAATCTTTCATATCTTTAGACGCGATGGTTGTACTGTCTTTAAGATCTTTGGTGGTATTGGTGATAGAGTCTTTGCTATCCTCTGCCATCTCAACACCGGTATCTCTGACATCTTTAGAAGTTGAAACTTCAGCTGTTTTAAGATCATCTGATACTTTTACGGCACTGTCTTTCGCGTCTGCACTGACATTGGTTACGGTTCGCTCTACACTCTTAGAAGTTTCCACCGCACCGTCTTTCATTGATTCAACGCTATCCTTAGCATCTTTACTCATACTAATGGCTGCCTCTTTCATATCTTTGAACATATCACCGAAGCTGAAGTCTGCTGATGCTGTTGAGATAAGTTCCGCTACTACCGTACTCATGATTACTACTTTGTTCATTTGAATCCTTTTTATTTTTAGATAATCCAATCTTAGCAACACTTATTTAAAAAAATACTTAAACAACATAAAAGTAAATAATAATTACAAATCAGATTTATCAATGTAACTTAGTAATTAAAGATAATTTGTTACAATAATAGTACAGAATTACTTAATAGGATGGTGAAATGAAAAAGCTACTACTCATTCCAATGATGACGGCAACGGTGGCTACGGCTGATGGATATACTCAGGCTGACCGAATTCAGGATATGCAGAATATGGCACAGGCAATGCAGAATATTCAATCCGGATTCTTCTATAATAATATCGACATTATTAAAGACGGGATTAAAGTATTGACGGCAACCATCGACAATGTACGTCCCACTGATGAGGAACTCAACAGCAAAGATATCTATGAACAATGGATGAATAACGATCTCAAAATGACCAATAAAATCAAGAAAAAAATCAAAAATAAAGCCCAAGATATCGAAGATCGATTTGGTGCCGGTGATGCCACCCAAGCACTGCAAGCTTACAGCAAAATTACGGCACAATGCCTCAACTGCCATATTCGTTTACGAAAATGGTAAGACCTAATCGGGATAAAGAATGAAAAAATTACTAATTGTTACCTTCTTACTCATATTATCACTGAAAGCTCAAGAGATCACCTTGACCGGTACCGTCGTATCGGACGGTCAAAAGATGATCGGAAGCCGATATATGGGCTATGTCAAAGAGGTTTTTGTTAACTTAGGTGACCATGTCGAACGTGAAGATGATCTTTACGAAATTGAGTCGGCTGAATTCGATATTATGAAATCACAGGCGGATCTCATGCTCGAACAGTCTCAGATCGTGGTTGAGTTTTGGCGTAAACGACTAGAAACCATCAACAAAAAGAAAGATAAACTCAAAAATAGAAAGGAGATTCCTCTCACTTCATTAGATGATCTTGAATCCCAAGCCGAAAATGTAAAATCAATGTTGGAATCGGCCAGAGTGATGGTCGAACAGGCAAGCATCAAAGCGAAACAGATGGCGACAGTCTATAACTATCTGAAGATGAAAGCTCCATCAGACGGCGTAGTGGTACAAAAAAATATCAAAGTCGGAGACATGGTTATGCCGGGGATGATGACCATTATGATTGTGGATACCGAAGATTTAGAAATCGATGTCTCAATTGCCGAAAGTCTCATCGGACAGGTCAAAGTCGGGAAACGTCTCGCGGTAGAGATTCCGTCCATCAACTATAAAACCATTGGAAAAATCAAAGCCGTCATTCCTGATGCCAATCCTATGACCCACAAAATCACTATCCGCATTGCGTTTGATAAAAAAGATCAAAATATCTTTCCGGGTATGTATGCTAAAGTTTTATTGACAAAGGATTAATTAAAAATAACTTATTTTGTTGTTTTTTTAATTCTTTTAACGCTATACTGACCATCCAAATTTAAAAAAGGATTGGCAATGGAAAAAGCTTTACTCATATCATCAATTACTGCCTTATTATCCACTACCCTCTTTGCAGATAACGTAGGATGTGGACTCGGTAGTGAAATCATCAAAGATCGAGATTCAGTACTTATGGAAGTTTTAGCTGTCACTACCAACGGAACATCAGGTAATCAAACATTCGGTATCACCTCCGGAACCTCAGGCTGTAGCAAACCAGCAAAACTGGTCTCCAATGATCAAGCAACTCAGTTTGTAGAAGAGAATATGGATGCCCTTGCAATGGATATTTCAAATGGTAAAGGGGAGTCTTTGGATACCCTAGCGACACTCCTTAAAGTCAACAACAAAGAGGCTTTTACCGCCAAACTTCAACAAAACTTTGCTAGCATCTATACCGGTACGGATGTTACTTCTGCACAGGTTATGGATAATATCATTACTGTAGCCAGTTAAATATCATGCATTCAGTAGTACAAAAACGAGTAATCAAAACTATTTTTGTACTACTCCCTTTCACACCCCTTTTTGCCCAGACCTCTATTCCAACAGACATCCAAGCTACCATCCAAACCAAACAATTGGCTCAATCCAAGCAGTGGCAGCGTCTGATGCACTACCGCAACGGCGAAAGTGAGATCGATGATCCGACGTTCTTTTTCTCAATCCATGGCAAAACGGATTTGGAAAGTGAACTCTATGCCACGGTTGAAGCGTTGATCAATGATAAAAGTGATAATGAAAACAGCACCCTCTGTTACTATCCTTCCCGTTCTGCTTGGCTACTCGAACAAATTCCGACGCTCAAAACACATATTTTTATCCCGCAATGCACGAAACTTCAGCAAGAGATTCGTACACTGGATGCCAAACAGGTCACCTTGATCTTAGCTTCAGCTCATATTAACTCTCCAGCTTCGGCTTTTGGGCATACATTTTTGCGAATCGATTCCGATGCCAACACTCCGCTGATCTCCTATGCGGTCAACTATGCCGCTCAAACCACCGAAGATAATGGATTTATCTATGCGTATCAGGGACTTTTCGGCGGTTATCAAGGACGATATTCAATGCAGTCTTATGCCAAAAAGCTCAAAGAGTACAGCGACCTAGAGCAGCGTGATGTATGGGAGTACCCCCTTAATCTAACCCCAGAAGAGATTCATAAAATGCTGCTGCATATCTTTGAGATCAGCCATTTCTATGCCGACTATTTCTTCCTCGGAGAGAACTGTTCCTACAATCTGCTCTGGCTGATTGAAGTCGCCAAACCGGAGGTCAACCTGACAGATCAATTTAGCGTCAAAGCCATTCCTATCGATACCGTACGAGAAGTGATGAATAATAAACTCGTCAAAGAGACCGTCTACCGCCCCTCCAAACGAAAAAAAATGCTGCAAATTGCACAAGATATTCAAAATATCGATCAAGCTATGACGTTTGCCAAGAGTGATGAGTATAATCTCAATACAATAGCAACTCTCACCTCTACCCAAAAAGCCAAAAGCCTAGAACTGGCGACTAACGCTCTGCAGATTCGTTATAGCAATGAAGAAATCGATAAAACCGACTACCTCAATCATTTCCTGCGTCTGCTCAAAGAACGAAGCAAACTCGGAAAAATCGACTATCCACCCATCCCTGAGCCGATTTCGCCACGCCAAGGACATGCTTCAACCAAAGCCTCAATCGGTTACGATAGTGATGAAAAACTCACCGCCCGTGCTAAAATCGCCTACCACGATATCTACGACAATGAGTCGGGTTACATCCCCGGAGCCTACATCAACTTTTTTGATACGGCGATTACCAATCGTAACAATAAAACAGAGTTAAAGGAGATCAACCTCATCGATATCCGATCCTATGCGATTCAAGATGCTTTCTTCAAACCGATCTCTTGGCAGGTAGCCACAGGAGGAAAACGAATTTTTGATCACGAACTTCATGCCTATCTGCAAGCCGGAGGAGGAGTTGCATTGGGATATGACCATCTTTTCGGCTATGTAACCCTGACACCTGCCATTTATTATCAAGAGCAGGAAAAACTCTCTCTTGCTGCCAATTCAGGTCTCATCTACAATCCTAATCAAACTTTTAAATTTGGAGTTTTAGGTCAAGAGGAGTGGTTCAAAACCAATAAAACACACCAAAGCATAGAACCATTTATTACCTACTCTATTACAAAAGGCTCAGCTCTCAATCTGAAATACAGTTATGAAAAATGGGAAGAAAATAAAGAGAGTGTCATGGGGTTATCGTGGTTTTGGTATTTCTAAACCCTCAACCGATTATAACTATTACTCAATTTTGTCTCATTGGAAAGTTGATTTAGTTGATCAAACAAAAAAGTTAAGTCATCCACATACAAATGACTACAATAAGTGAATAAAACCATCCCTACAAATTGCATTCTCTTAAAAACCTCTCATACTGGTACGGTCAACTTCCAAATCCAGGATATTCAAAAGATGGGAAACAGAATCCTTTGACCATCGTCGTCGGGGGAACAAGAGGCAATGCGACCTATACTTTAACAGTAACGATTCAAGATAAAGCTTGGAAATAATATTCTCGTAGATTGGGCAATTGCCCAACTACATTTTTTTGAAGACGAGAAAAAACTTCTCCACCTTATTACTATAAATCGAAATCGGCTTCTTAGAAACCAGCTTCATCTTGGTCAATTTCCGAATCTCCTCGACGGTACGATAATACTGCGTAATTGGAGCTTGACTCTTGACAAAACAGCCATCTTCCCCTTTTTTCTCAAAGAGAGTAAACATCATCTCATACACCCCCTCTTTTTCATAATAATCACTGTCAATCGTCACAAAACGGTCTCCGCCGTCATTGATATGCGAACCGGCGGCGATCTCTTTAAACGCAAACAGGGTATTGATATCAAAGATAAAATACCCGCCCTTATTCAGCCGCTGCTCGATACACCCCATAAAGCGTTTGAGCTGTTTGTCATCAAGATAGTTCATCATATCAAAGATCGCCGTGATCACGTCAAAGGTCTGCTCCACTTTACAGAGATCAATGCACTCAGCTTTGAGCCCTCTTGCCTTCGTTCGCTCGACCATGACGGCACTCAGGTCAATCCCCATTGCCTCGACTTCGGGATAATTGATCCCTACATCGGCGAGAAAATTCCCCGAACCGCATCCGACATCAAGCAGACTCTTGAATTCTAAGCTATCAAGGGCTTCAAAATAGTAATCATTAAGAATCGGCGTAACTTCATTGACCCCTAACAGATCCTCTACTTTGGCATAAAGATCCAGTCCATTAGACACGACTGCGTACCACCTGCTCTAATTTTTCATAAAGGGAAAGCACTTCATCTTTTTTGGCATAGTAACTGTTTTTATTGGCAATCAAATGTGCCGAAGAGTCCATAATATCTTCCGCCACTTTCAGCCCGTTTTCACGCATGGTCGCTCCCGTCTCCACGATATCGACAATCGCATCGGCTAATCCTACCAGTGGAGCCAATTCAATCGACCCATAGAGTTTGATGATCTCTACGCCGACCGCTTTGGTCGCGAAATATTTTTCGGTGATATTGACCATTTTGGTAGCCACTTTGATATTGGGCTTGCTCCAGTCCAACTCATCTTCATTTTTGATCCCGATGGAGACCTTACATTTTCCCATATTCATATCGAGCAGTTTGACGATATCGAGCTCTTTTTCGGTAATCACATCTAGTCCCACCACACCGATATCGGCAGCACCATACTCCACATAGGTCGGTACATCTTGGTTACGCACGTTCAAGAAGCGAAACTCTCCCACTTCCATAATCAGCTCTCGCCCCTCAAACTTGAACTCACCACCAAAAATCTCCGAAAAAATCTCCAACGTCTCTTCTGCAATTCTCCCCTTTGGAAGTGCTACTGTTAACATCTATTGTATTCCTTTAATAACCTGAGTTCGACGGGATATCATAGTCACAGAAGCCTAAAAATAGGTAAGATTTGAAAAATCAAAATTCGTAGGACTAGCCGTAGCTAATTC
>JACXUN010000101.1 GCA_014763905.1 Campylobacterales bacterium | reverse complement strand
GGATTGCGGATTTCGGAACTAAGTACCATTCGACTGAGTGCCATTACCGAGTCGTGGATAACCATTCGGGGTAAAGGAAATAAAGAGAGACAAGTTCCTCTACTGGATATCCTTTACCGACAAATTGAACGCTATATCGAACAAGAGAAACCCAAAGAGTTTCTTTTGGAGAAAGGTAGAAAACCGATGACAGCTCATCAGATTCGTTATCTTTTCCAAAAACTCTTTGACCGTTGCGGTATCCAAGCGACACCCCATCAGCTGCGTCACTCCTTTGCAACACATCTGCTGCATAACGGAGCGAGAATTGCCGATGTGAGTAAACTTTTGGGACACAGCAGCATGGTTTCAACACAAATTTATACCCAACTTGAAAAGAGCAAAAAAAGAAATGAATACCATGATGCCCATCCCTTATGTCATACCAAGCATCTATAGTATTGTAGGAGTAATACGATGAGTAATCAAGAACAATATGTGACCATTGCCCACTACAAAGAGAGAGAGTTCTATTTTTTAAGTCATGCGATTCAGACTGAAAATGGATTTATCCCTAAAGAGATGGAGCAGTTCCATGAGAGTGACAAAGCTAAGTTTATCGACCGAATCGAGATGCTGCAATCCCAATATCCCAATAATCACGTCGTTTCGATCTCTCTTAATGCACAGCAGACGATTTCGGATCAAGAGAATCGGAATAAAGCCTCAGCGGAGATATTCAAACACAACTATGTAATCCAAGACTTTATCGATATCGATGATATCCCGACGACGCTCTATTTCTCACCGTTTGCGATTCTCTATGACTACTATAAAGATACCTTGGACGACTCCATGAAGCTGATTATCGGACTCTTTGACCGGAAACTCTTTATGATGTTTGCGACCGCCGACAAGATTCACCAAAGCTGGATCATCGGAACCCGTGGCTTGACTGAGAAACAGGTGGCGGAACGGGTCTATAAAAGTATGCAGGCTTATTATAAAATTTCCTACAGCTTTGCCGATCATCTGGAGATGCTGGTAACGGACGAATCGCCTAAACTGCTCAAAGTTTTACGGGAAGAGCTTTCCCTCCATATTACTTTGACCCAAAATAGCATTCACAACCTGTTGCACAATATGGCAAACACCAATGAGAAGGCAAACAGCAGTTTTATCAAAGCACATAAAAAAATCGAATATCCAACCGCACGTCCTTCCGTTGAGATGGAGGCACACGAATCTCTCGTCACCGATGCTGAGATCAAACCTAAACCCTCTCCAAACGGAGCCAGAGTCGCCAAAGAGAGTCTGGATAATATCAAGTTAAACCAAGAAGATAAAGGGTTGCTCGGTACCATTAAGTCACTCTTTAGTACCTCGAAAAACGGTGGAGATGATTATCGTGTTCCTTATATGGCGGCTCTTCCGCTCTTTTTGGTACTCTCGATAGGCACCTATTTTTCGATGCAGAACGGTTCCGTAGTTCAGGAGATCAGCCTCAAAAATCAGCAGATCACTGCTCACCAAACCAATGTCGCCTTAGCTAAAGCAACCGCCAATATTTTTGGTGCCATGGGTAAAAACGGGGAACTCAAAAAAGCAACCATCTCAACCCAAGGGGTGGAGCTGCAAGGGATGGTTTGGGGTATTGAACCGCTTAAAAAGAGTCTCAATGAAATTTATGCTGCCGGACAATTCAATATCAAGCCGCTAGAGAACTTTATGACCGAGTTCACCTTTAAATCCAAATAGAAAAGAGTTGAGAGATGATTAAAGCCTTACAAAACATATCGCCACTTATTAAGCTATCTTTTATCCTGTCACTCATTATCTTAGCGGTATGGGTGATTCCGACGATGGTCTCATTTTATAAAAATGAAAAAATCTATACCCAAAAAGCAGATCATCTAGCCTCACTTGATCACCGTGTCGGCGTACAGCCTAATGCCAAGCCATTTCATACGGAGGTATTTAAAACCGATGCTGAAGAGATTTTCAATCAGGTTAATGTTACCTCAACCAATAATGATGCCTATGAGGTGACGATCACCATGAGCAGTGATAAGATTGGTCTTTTTTATCCCTATTTAGAGAACTTATCACTAAATTATGCGGTTGTAGTGGAAAATAAGATAGCGTTTGAAGAGAGCAATAACAGCTATACCGTCAAACTGATAGTAAAGCCGTATTAACCTGAGTTCGACGGAATTACTCCATCGAACTCAGATTATTATCCCCTGCAGGTAGCAGTACCCTCGCACTTTTGGCGGGATTTTGGCGATGCGATAACGTTCCCTCTCCTTTTTGGGGATTACTGTTTGCACATAAGGGCTAATAAAAATTCGCTGCTCGACGATTTCCACCGCCCATACTCCCCCTAAAACTACACTCTTTTCAGATTGTAATATTTCCCGCTGAGCTGCCGAGAGCAGATATCCCAATTGCTTCAGATACCGATCGATTACTCGAACTTTGACCGACTCCTGTTCCAAGGCTAAGATGTAGAGTTCTTCGTAATGAAAAAGCTCTCGATATCCACTCAACAGCACCGCTTTGTCTTCTCTCAGATAGGCTAAGCTCTGGGTAATGCCTGCTTGATACTCCTCGATCAGCCGATCGGTAAAGTGCCGGCGGAAATAGTTCCGTTCATACTGCTCATCACTATTGGAACTATCGATAAAATAGGTCTGATTATGCTGCTGTAGATAGGCTAGAAGCTCTTTTTTGCTATGATGGAGGATTGGACGTAGGATTGTATAGTTTGTACGCTTAGAAACGCTCTCCAGCCCTACTAGCTCAACCGTTCCGGCTCCTTTGGTCAAACGCATCAGCAGCCACTCCAGTTGATCATTGAGTTGGTGAGCGGTAATCAGATTCTCATATCCATGTTCGGTTACCAAACGCTCAAAGAATTGATAGCGAAAACGGCGTGCCTCTTCTTCAAAATGAGTGGAAAATTTAGGAGCATGAAGCGTGAAGCAGCTCAGATTATGGGTTTCTGCTAATGTTTTGGCATATCGCTCTTCCACATCGCTTTCCTCCCGTACACCGTAATTGACCAGTGCGATATCAAAAGCGATACCCTCTTCCTGAAGCAGAAAAAACAGTGCCGTCGAATCAATACCGGCAGAAAAAGCCAAGAGATTTTTTTGCGTTTGTAATAGAGGACGGGTGGTGCTATCAAGGGTTAACATAGGGGAATTATAACACAGAAAACGATTTTTTTTGATCAAGATTAGATATCCCAACAACACCAAACTCATACCCGCCAAGGAAAAGAGAATCGCCCCCTCTGTAATTTGTTTTTTCTATAAAAACGCTGCTTTATACACATCCTCATCAAATGCCACCATCACTTCGCCATTCCCATATTCAATCACCGGGCGTTTGATCAGCATATTCTCTTTAGCCAGCCATTCGATTTTCCCGGCACTATCCAAATTGAGTTCTTTAAGACCCAATTGCCGGTATTTGGTTCCTTTGTTATTGAAGAGTTTATCGATGGTTGTCTTTTGGAGCCATTTGTTGATTCGCTCTTCACCGACGGACTCTTTTTTAAAATCGACAAAATTATAATCGATACCGTGATCGTTGAAAAATTTGAGAGCTTTTTTGACGCTGCCACAGGTTTTGATGCCGTATATTGTCATGGTTATCCTTATCTTAAAATGTAACGTGGGCATTGCTACCCACGTGTAATTCCTGAATAATTTTTCGTGGGCAGGAATGCCCACGCTACAGTTATTTTAGGAACCAGTTTCCGTCATAAGGAATTAGTACATCTTGAAAATTCAGCCATGCTTCTTGACTGAAGATTGCCGTCTGAAGCATTGAAGTATCCGGAGCCACAAACAGCAATCCGATGAGAGCTGCATAGATAATCGCAGTATGAATCTTCTGCTGTTGATTTTTGAACATACCGAATTTTAATGCACTTCCAAAGGATTTTTTCATCCGTTTATTGCCCAAATCGACACTGTAGACCTCATCCAGTGTCAAATGCACCAGATATCCCATACTGATCATAAAACCGTAAATCCATGCTACCAAGGCATTCAATCCGAAAAAGAGATGCACGATAATTGCCATACTCGCCCCCCAGATCAGGGCAACCGGGATAGAATGAAACATCCCTCGGTGTTTGGAGGTTTGACGGAAAATACCGATCAAACCGTAACGAATTCCGGCAAACACAACCCCCGCCAAGACCAGCATCTCGACAATCGAATAGGTCGAGGATTTAATAAATACAGCTAAAATAGTCATCAATAACGAAATGACATTAAATCCGACATCAATCGAAGTCGAGTGATCTGAATCGATATCCGGCAGTAGACCGCCTAGTGTTCCTAATATAAAGGCAATCACCGCCTGCTCCGGGGCTACCACCTCCATCGAGAGAAGGGTTCCGCTGACCACAGCTGAAACTGATGCCGCTACTACAAAGTGTGTATTGAAATTTGCCATTTACTGCCCTACCCTTGTCACCAATTGATGATCACTGCCTAAAATAGCTTCGACGATAACCGATTGTGTAAAAAGAACCATATACGGCTTCGCTGGCATCATACGACCGGCTTTATTGGGTACGGCGATCGAGACATCTACCAGCCACCCTTTCCATGTCACATCTCCTCCATACGCCAATCCGTTTCGTTTATAGGCACGCTGCGGTTTAGAGAATTGATAATTGGCTAACTCTGAGCGGTTAATACGATTCGAGAAATAGCTTCTAATCGACTGCTGATAGTTGCTTGGTGGATAGCCGTAATCGGCATTATGAATTGGGTCACCAATTTGCGGTGTGGTGGGAATGTTTGGTTTAGGTTGCGGAATACACCCAGTTATGAGAAAAGTCACGGCTACTGCCGTTGCGTACTTTGCTATCTGTTTCAAAATCGCCCCTTTTTAGTTGATAATGTAAGTTGACATTATAACGCGTTTTAGAGCTGAGTCAAAATCTTCTCGACTGCTTTTTCGACCATCGCATAAACCTGTTCGGCTTTTTCAGGATAGTAGTAGAGATCGGCGACATCCGCTCCCTCAAAACCAAAGTCCCCTAACTTCTGAACCTGGTTTACACCCATTGCCAAGAGATCGCGTTTATTGCTCTCGTCTAAAGCGATTACTTTATCATAACTATTGAGATCAAATTCACTGGTATGCTGCGAACGCTGGTGGGAGATATCGATTCCATGTTTTTTAGCTAGTTGTATCGAAAGCGGACAAGGTGCCTCTCCGTTATGATAACGTGATGTACCTGCCGAATCAATGCGGATTTTGATATTCAGTTGTTGGGCTTTGGCTCGGGCAACACCCTCAGCTAATGAAGATCGGCAGATATTGCCCAGACAGATAAAGATAACGGATTTCATTCCTCAATTGCTCCTGAATCTTTTGGAATGAATCATAACATCCTAACCTTTAGCGTGGCTGCATATTGAGTTTGATATTGGGACGAACCGTTTGAATCGTACTGTTATAAGAAGAACCCAGCATCTCCTCGATGATCGCCGCATCACTTTGCGTTGATTGGTTCTCCAAGATATAGTAACCACTTTTGAGTTTAGTTTTCACTTTTAGACCAAATTGTGCTTCGAGTTGTGCCGGATCGATATCTTTTTTGGAAAACTTAATCATGATACCCGATTGACTGGCATTTTCATCCACCAAACGGTTGAGTAACCCTTTGCGGGGTTGAGCGACCGGTAGGGTAATCGTCTGTTCGACACCGCCGTCTTTGATCTTCACTTTCTCTTTTTTTCACTGCTCTCTTTGATGAGTGCTTTGGATTCAATCTTGGTTTGGCATTTCCAAAGTCACATCATAGAAAAATAGACTCTACAAACCTTGTAGAGCGTTTCAACAAAGAGATAAAAACCTGAGTTCGACGGAGTATTATAGTCACAGTTTTACGAGGTTTTTCATAGGTAAGGCAGATTTTTGCAGGACTAGCTAAAGCTAATTCAAAAA
>JACXUN010000333.1 GCA_014763905.1 Campylobacterales bacterium | reverse complement strand
ATATAATTTTTCTTATCAAAAAAATAAGGTGGATTTATGAAAAAATCACATTTTGCACTTTCGTTAAACTTAATCCAAACAAACAGCTTTGCAGCTGATACCTTTCCATTTCCGGCAGCGGCTGGTATAGCAACCGATACGGGTAATGTACACTTTACTATTTCGGTAAGCACTATTCAAAATACCATTCAATGTTTGCTTTATGGTTCGATATTCTAACATTAGGAATAAAAACTTCTCATGATTTGGTGTTTTTTTGTGGGGACATTATACTCTAGTACCGTTAAAGAGCATGAGTTCATGCTCTTTAAACCCCTTGCGTCGTATCAAAAACCCGGATATGGAGTCGGTCGCTGTAGTTAAAATTGTGCCGCATACAAAAAGCAAAGACCGCTTGATCGTTATACCAGATCGTCTCCCGACTCTCTCCGACCGGCATACAGTAGATCGTCGGATGGTCAAACGGTTGGGTGATAGTTGTGATCTCTTTAAGTGCCGTTGTCTCAACCAACTGTTTATTGATAGTAAATTTGAAAAAACTCTCTTTGCCGTATCGTACCATCTGTTCAATCGCTTGGGGTTTGATGCGTTTATGCAGTAGTTCCCCTGAATTGCTTAGTTTGATCGAGAGGGAAAAGACCGTCTCCTGATACGCCGGATAGGCATCAAAATCGATCTCCACCGTCCCATTGGTCTCAAACGTAATCAGAATCCCCTGCTCCACTAACCAAGAAATGACGCGATAAAAAACCGCATCTTTATAATACAACAGCGGCTCTCCCCCCGTTATCACCATATGCGGCAGATACCCAATCGCATCAAACTGCTCTGATAGATGGTCTATCAACTCCTCCGCATCCTCCACCTTCTCCCACTGAGAACTGAAACAGCTATCCACTGCGAAATAAGTATCACACCCCAACATATCCACGCCCTCTCTTTGATACTTGGCTCCAAATCCGGGACACGAGAGATTACACCCTCCGGTACGCAAAAAGTATGATGGGGTTCCGGCGTATTTACCCTCTCCTTGAATGGAGAAGAATTGTTCGGTTAGGTAGAACATCTATTGATTGCCTCTCTTATTTAAGTTTTTTATAAACCTGAGTTCGACGGAGTATTATAGTCACAGAAGCCTAAAAATAGGTAAGATTTGAAAAATCAAAATTCGTAGGACTAGCCGTAGCTAATTCAA
>JACXUN010000100.1 GCA_014763905.1 Campylobacterales bacterium | reverse complement strand
ACTACAAAATTATATTTGGCAGTATTGTATCCAAAAATAGATGTGAGACTTCAGAAGCTAAATCACTTTTACTTTAATCTGCTATAATCACACTATTTAATAGCCCTCCTGTAAAACTTCACACTCAACGGCAAATCCTCCCGTTGGTCTGAGCATTTCGTGTAAAATTTTTACAAGAGGTCTATTAATTGCATAAAGGATATCTTGTGATCGGTATTGTTGACTACAATATGGGAAACCTCGCCTCCGTTATCAATGCGTTTGAGAGCTTAGGTGCCCAAATCAGCTTGGAAAGTAACCCTGAAAATCTTAAAAATTACGATAAACTCATCCTCCCCGGTGTCGGTGCGTTTGGTGATGCGATGGAACATCTCCAGCGAAACGATATGGACAAAGCGGTCATCGAGTTTGCAAAAAGCGGTAAGCTGTTATTGGGGATCTGTTTGGGGATGCAGTTGTTATTTGAGAGTTCGGAAGAGTTTGGATTTACCGAAGGATTAGGATTGATCCCCGGTAAAGTGGTAGCGTTTGATACGGCGAAATTTGATCATCCGCTTAAAGTCCCGCATATGGGGTGGAATGAGATGTTTCAAGTGGAAAGTGAAAAACGAAAAGTGAAAAGTGAACTGTTTAACGGTTTGCCGAATGATTTTTATCTCTATTTTGTTCACTCTTTTCATGCGGTATGTGATGATGAGTACGCTATTGGTAAGACCTATTATGGATATGAGTATGTCAGTGCGGTACAAAACGGTAATATCTACGGCATCCAACCCCACCCGGAAAAGAGCCATGAGAATGGTTTGAAGATTTTAAAGAATTTTGTAAAATTATAATATACATCTCGTTCCTCATCTCCTGATGTGGAATGCAAACACAAATATTTCAGCCGATTGAATTCCCGTATGCATTCCCACTCAGGAGAGTGGGAACGAGGGGCAATGTAGAAAAAAGGAGACCACTCATGAGCGAACATTTTATAAAAAATATAGAAATAAAAAATTTTAAATGTTTTGAAGATTTTAAAGCTGAGGGCTTTGGTCGGGTGAATCTTATTGGTGGGAAGAATAATGTTGGGAAGACGGCTTTTATGGAGGCGTGTTATGTAAACTCTTCTGCTGATAGATTTGATAACCTACTTTTTTCATTGTCTACTATTGAGCGAAATAGAGATAGATTAAATATAGTTCTCAGTGATAAAATTAGCATTATTGATCTATTGACAATAAATGGTTCCTTTTCTGTCAAATCAATAAATGAAATAGAATATATAGTTAAAGATTCAAATTTAGAAAAAAGTGTTATTATTAAGTTAAATGGTGATGAACAAGAAATTAACTCTACCAATAAAATATTGTTTGACAAAAATAATAAAGTAGTTTTTATTGATAACTCAGGTTTTACAAATTTTGAATTAAAAGAAGTTTATAAAGAGGTACAGTTTCAAGATAAAGATATACTACTTAATGAATATCTTCAAAAGTTTGATTTAAATATATCTACATTTAAAATCATTAGTGACAAACCGTATATAAAGCAGAAAAAAAGTAGTGAGTATATGGAGTTGAGTAAGTTTGGTGATGGTGTGAAACAGTATATATCTATTATTTGCTCTTTATATTCGGCTAAAGATGGTTATTTGTTTATTGACGAACTAGAAAACGGAATCCACTACACCAACCTAGATAAACTATGGGAAATTATCTTAACCATCTCAAAACAACAAAATGTTCAAGTCTTTGCGACAACACATTCTAAGGAGTGTATTGAATCGTATGCTAGAGTGGCTAAAAAACTGGAAGATGAAGAAGAGACTAAATACATAGAATTATTTAAAGACAAAGATCAAATCAAAACAATGGTATTGAGCCGTAAGCAGCTTGACTATCAATTAAAACAAAATCATGAGGTTCGATAATGAGGATCATACTTCATGAGGGTAAAGATGATAAAAAATATATTAAAAGAATTTGTAACTATTTAGAGATACAAGTAACCGATGAAAACTTTTATGAGATGCGAGATAAATCGACTTTTTTTAAAGAAGAAAATGAGATTTATCAATTGATAAAAGCAAACTCTAGAATTTCAAAAATGCTTTTTGTTTTAGATGCTGATTATAAAACAAATGACAGTGTTTATGGTGGTTGTGATAATGCACAACGTGAGATTCTAAAAATGATTGAGAAGTTGGGGTTATCTGATAGAAGTGATTATTATATCACTTGTGATCCAACTACTAAGAATGGATATTTTGAGACGCTTTTTTCTCTTGTGTTTCAGATGATTTAAAAAATTGTTATGATGCCTTTATGAAATGTTCGGGTTTTAATCAAAAAGAGAACTATAAAACGATTATGACCAAACTGCATGAAATGGCTTCACCAAAGAAACCTTATGATTTTGAACATCCCAATTTTAATGAACTAAAACAAAAACTAAAAAACTTATTTAAGGAAGATGAATGACAATACTACCCGCCATAGACCTCAAAGACGGCAAAGCCGTCCGACTGAGCAAAGGACTGATGGACTCCGCCAAAATATATAGCGATGAGCCGTGGCAAGTGGCAAAACGATTTGAAGAGCTTGGCAGTGAGTGGCTGCATTTGGTTGACCTCAATGGAGCGTTTGCCGGTGAGCCGAAGAATTTGGAGCAGATTAAGAAGATTCGAGAGAATTGTAACCTTAAACTCGAACTTGGTGGGGGGATTCGTGATGAAGAGACCATCAAAATGTATCTGGATTTGGGCGTGGATCGATTGATTCTCGGTTCGGTTGCGGTGAAAAATCCTCAATTTGTGAAAGATATGGCAGCCAAGTACCCGATCGTAGTCGGAATCGATGCGATTGACGGTATGGTAGCGGTAGAAGGCTGGGCAGAGGTTTCGGATATGAAGGCGACTGATCTAGCTAAAGAGTTTGCCGCGTGCGGTGTGGAAGCGATTATCTGTACCGATGTGGGGCGTGATGGGATGTTAAGCGGTGTGAATGTGGACTTTACGATGGCGATTAAAGAGGCTTCGGGAGTTGAGACGATTGCAAGCGGTGGATTGAAAGATATCGAGGATATCAAACGGTTGATCGCTGCCGGTGCGGACGGAACGATTGTCGGCAAAGCATTTTACGAAGGAACACTTGATCTTGAAGAGGCATTTACATTAGCAAAGGAAATCAAATAATGCAAGCAACTTATAATGAATTAATCTTCACCATGCCAGAGGATTTTGTCGAGTTTATCGCCGACTTTGTTGCCAATATTGCCGGCGATGCGGTAGAGATGGGACGCGGTGAGGTGATCGTACGCAGTGAGAATGATGTCAACTACATTATCGAGGCGGTGGATGCCTTGGTGGCGACATTGGGTGATGCGTTTGAAATCAGCTATAAAGTTGAAGAGAAAGCCAATGAAGATTGGATTGCCAACTACCAAAATGCGATTCAGCCAATTGAAGCGGGTCAGTTCTATATCTATCCAAGTTGGTATGAAGCCAAAGAGGATAAAATCAATATCAAAATCGATCCGGCACTGGCTTTTGGTTCGGGACATCATGCGACAACCTTTACTTGTCTGGAAGCAATCGGTCAGTATGTCAAAGGTACGGAACGGGTATTGGATGTCGGTTGCGGTTCGGGAATCTTGGGACTAGCTTGTCGAAAACTCGGGGCAACGGTTGAGCTGTGTGATACTGACCCGATTTCGGTGGATAGCTGTGAAGCCAATTTTGCTCTCAATCATGCCGAGTATGAGGAGTTATGGGAAGGTTCAGCCAATCAGGCTCAGGGAGAGTATGATCTGGTGATTGCCAATATTATCGCCGATGTGTTAAAATTTATTGCGGGTGATCTCAAAAAAGCAACAAAATCGGAAGGAATCTTGATTCTTTCAGGAATTTTAGATAAAAAAGAGCAGCAAGTTTTAGAAGTTTACAACGACCTCAAACTTTTGGAACGCAAACAGAAAGAGGAGTGGGTCACACTCGTCTATCAAAAAAATTAATTTGCAGGAAGACAGAAACAGAACGATGAGCAATCAAAACAACAATAACAACCAAAATAACGATAATAACAACTTTTTTAATGACAATCCTTTTTTGTCATTTATGATTTTTTCTATCGTTATTGTCATTCTTTTCAAAGCATTTGTTGGGGACGGAAGCGGTGATCTTGATGACTTTATGGGTAATCAAAAGATTACGGAAGTTGAAAAAGTCAAGTACTCTGAAATCAAACAGCTTGTTTTGGAGAAGAAAGTTGAGTCGATCAGAATCACTCAGAATACCATAGAAGCAATCGGTAAGGGTGAGAAGGTCAGATATGTAGCGGATAATGTTCCGGCACTTGATATGGAATTCATTCCTTTATTGGATGAGAACAATATCACATACGAAGGTAAAGTGGGTGAGAAAACCATGTCGGATATCATCTGGACCTTCTTACCGATACTGCTCTTTATAGGTATTTGGATCTTCTTGGCTAAAAAGATGTCCAAAGGGATGGGCGGTATTTTGGGAGCTGGGCGTTCTGATAAGCTGATCAACTCTGAGCGACCAAAAGTCAAGTTTGATGATGTCCAAGGGGTTCAAGAGGCCAAAGATGAGGTAGTAGAGATCGTTGACTTCTTGAAATATCCAGAGCGGTATATTGAACTGGGAGCCAAAATTCCTAAAGGATTACTCTTGGTGGGACCTCCGGGAACCGGTAAGACCCTATTAGCCAAAGCGGTTGCGGGAGAAGCGGATGTACCGTTCTTTTCGGTGAGTGGTTCGAGCTTTATCGAAATGTTTGTCGGGGTGGGAGCAAGTCGTGTACGTGATCTTTTTGAACAGGCGAAAAAGAATGCTCCGTCTATTATTTTTATCGATGAGATCGATGCGATCGGTAAATCACGGGCAAGTGGCGGACAGATCGGTGGAAATGATGAACGTGAACAGACATTGAATCAATTGCTAGCAGAGATGGATGGATTCGGTACCGATACACCGGTGATTGTTTTAGCGGCAACCAACCGACCGGAGATTTTGGATGCGGCATTGCTGCGAGCCGGTCGTTTCGACCGGCAGGTATTGGTGGATAAACCGGACTTTGCCGGTCGTTTGGCTATTTTGAAAGTACACGCCAAAGATGTCAAGTTGGACGAAACGGTAGATATGGAGATAGTGGCGAAGCAGACTGCGGGATTGGCAGGAGCTGACTTAGCCAATATCATTAATGAAGCCGCACTCCTTGCCGGTCGAGCCAATAAAAAGACCATTGAGCAAGAGGATCTTCTTGAAGCAATTGAACGGGCTTTTGTCGGGCTAGAGAAGAAGAATCGAAAAGTATCCGATGTTGAGAAGCGGATTGTTGCGTATCATGAGAGTGGACATGCCCTGATGGCAGAGTTGACTAAGGGAGCAACACGTGTGACCAAGGTGTCGATTATTCCAAGAGGATTAGGAGCTTTGGGGTATACCTTGCATCTGCCGGATGAAGAGGATCGATTCCTTAAACAGAAGCATGAGTTATTGGCTGAAGTCGATGTACTATTGGGCGGACGTTCGGCCGAAGAGGTCTTCCTCGGAGAGATTTCCGTTGGAGCGGCAAACGATCTGGATAGAGCTACAGCGATTCTTAAAGATATGGTGATGGTATACGGGATGACCGATGTCGCAGGATTGATGGTGCTTTCTCGCCGACAAAGTTCTTTCCTTGGCGGGGGTATGGTACAGAATGAGTTTAGTGAAAAAATGGCGGAGGAGATTGATAACTTCATACGAACGACTTTGTCTGAACGATATGAGTATGTCAAAAATACTTTACGAGAGTATGCCGGAGCGATTGAGAATATGACGGGTGTTTTACTGGATATCGAAGTGATTGAGGGCGAAAAAGTTCAAGAGATTATTCAACAGTTTGAAGAGGAGAACGGTATGGCATCTCGAATGGTACACCTCAAAAAGGGCAAAAAGTAGGGTGCGTTTCCAA
>JACXUN010000099.1 GCA_014763905.1 Campylobacterales bacterium | reverse complement strand
CTTGAGGTATGATCTGTTCCTCATCGTATTTGATGGCAGCATCGGCTGTCAATAGGGTAGTAAGGCTATACAAAATCGTCAAATAAAATCTCATTTGCACTCCGCATAAAATATTTTTGAAATTATATCATAGTAGTGATAATGAAAACTAAACGATAGATTAACCAATTTATAGTTTAACAATGGTTACCCCCAAATTTCCCTTCAGCCCATGAAACGATTGAATTTTCGGATAGTTTTTAAGGTAGTCGATCACTACGTTTTTGAGTACACCGCTGCCGGTTCCATGGATGATCTCCACTTCAGAAAAGCCGTTGACCAACGCATCGGAGAGAAATTGATCCAGCTTCTCAATCGCCTCATCAGCAAAACAACCCAGCAGTTTGATCGAAATCGCCCCACGTCCCGGTTTTTCGACGGTGACCGTGGCTTTGGGTTTGGGGGCAGTTTTTGGGAGGTCGCCGGTACGTTTGAGTTGATCTAGCGGAACCCGCATTTTGAGTCCACCTACCTCGATGGTTGCCTCTTTGCCTTTGATCGCCAGCAGATCTCCTTTGGAGGTGCGATATTTGATTCGGTCACCTACTTGCAGTTCCACTTTTTCCAGCTGTTTCGGTTTTTTGGCTTCTTTGGAACGCTCTTTATGTCTGTGGGCTTCGTTGAGGAGCCGCCGCCCTTCGCTGGACTCTTTGGCTTTCATTGCTTCTTGGGCTCGTTTGGTTGCCGCATTGTAGCGGTTTTCGAGTGTAGCGATCGCTTTGCGGTGCTGCTCTTTGAGCTTCTCTTCTAGGTTATCCAATTTCTCTTTTTTGCGTTCTATGGATTGGAGTTCCTCATCGATCTTGGCGATCTTTTGCCGCATTTCACGTTCAAGTCTCGTAGACTTTTCGATCAGCTCATTGAGATTCTCTTTGTCTTCTCCGTAAACCTGTTTGGCTTTGGCAACGATAAACTCTGGGATACCGTAACGCTCAGCCGTTTCAAAGGCGTAGCTCTTGCCAATACTCCCTTGCAAAAAGGTATAGGTAGGTTCCCTCCGTGCTTCATCATACAGAGCCGCGATCAATTCGACATCGTCATCACTGCTCATAAGCGAAGCCAACCGCTTATGGTGAGTCGTGACGATAAAGGTGATTCCCCGATTGCGTAACTCATCCAACATCACACGAAAGAGGGATGCCGCCTCATCACTGTCGGTTCCCAGTTCGATCTCATCGACTCCGACGATGGCGTTTTGGGTTTTGAACAGCTTGGCAAATTCCACCATCCGCCCTGCAAAGGTCGAGATATCGTTTTTGACCGATTGAGGATCGTCGATGACCGCTTCGATCGATTTGTAGTGTCCGATGATCGTTTTCTCTTTATTGCATCGAAACGGCAGGAGATTTTTACTCATAAAGACCGCTGCCAGAAGCGATTTGAGGAGCATGGTTTTACCCCCAGCGTTGACTCCGGTAATGAGCATAACCGATTTGTCCAGCGTAATATCGACCGGTTTGGGATTATCTATTGCCGGATGGCAGAATTCGCTGAGATGAATCTGTTTGCCTTTATGGGGCAGGATGAATTGATAGTCATAGGCTCTGGCAAACTGCACGCGGGCTTGATAGTGGTCGAAACGATCATACTCTCGATTAATGAAGCCCAAAAAACGCTCCCATTTATGAAAAATCGCCGAAAATTTTAGACAATAGCGATAGACCAACTCCTCTTTGCGGCTGATGAGATCGGACTCTTTCTCTTTGAGATGGGCGATGCTCTGCGGCAGGATATAGAAGTATCCCCCTGAGCTTCGTCCAACTACCGAGGCTTTGATAACCCGATTGAATCCTCCACGAACCAACAGCACCTCTTCACCGTTGATAAAGTGGACTTGACTGTCGACTAAGTAATCTTTGAGATGGGAGGAGTGTGCCATTTTGTAGAGCGACTCTTTGATGGCGGTTTTATTGTGTTTGATCGCCTTTTCGATATCAAACAGCTCCGGCTCCCGCTCCGGATTGAGCTGCCCCTCATCGGTAAAGTAGAGCAGTATCTCACTCACCTCACCTGGTATTTCGATCTCTCGTATCCATCGATTGAGCGGTTCGGGAAGGGTGAGGGCTTTGAGAGCGTTGAAGTAGCTCACCATCACCATAAAGGCATAAATCTCTTCCAGCCTCAGCACTCCTTGTTTCTGAATGCGGTTTAGTTCGGTATCGAGATTTGGTACCTCTTTGATAGCCGGAAACTCTATGGTGGAGAGGGCTTGGATATACTTATGGTGCTGATTGATATCGCCCACTATCTGAATCTTCTTCTCACGAGCATAAAAGCTTTTGAAGTTATCGATAAAGGTATCGAGGTCGAGTTTTTGGGTTAGGGTTTTCAATGTTGTTTTTAGTTCTCCATTTTAATAACACATTGTTCTATAAGCCAATTTTCCCAATAAAAGGAATTATTTGTACTTATAACCAGTTTTCTAGCTTCTTCAAAAGAATATTTAATAATCTTTTGAATATCGAAATTATTATAAATAATGTTCAATTAATTGCATTTTATACTCAATAGAGAATTTGATATCTTCAAGTGTCGATAGTAACATTAATTGTTTATCAGACATAGGCGATATCTTTCTGTATCATTTTGAGTAGAAACGGTTTGATATGTTTGTGTTCGCGAATAATATCTATCTTTTTACGCAAATCTTCTTCTATTCGTTGTTTTATAACCCGATGAGATCAAATAAATTTGGTTTCATTGTGACAAAAATATCAATATCGCTCTCTTGTGTCGCTTCTCCACGGGCATAACTGCCAAAGAGACCGATTTTTTCGACATGATACATCTGTTGGAACTCTTGTTTATGCTGTGTTAAATAGTTTAATATCTTCTCTTAGGTAAGCATAGGAGTTTTACCTTTTTTTTCATTTTATGAGATAATTATACCATACCAAAAAAAATTCCAAATTACCGGCAAAAATATAACTGTCATATTTAAAACTATTATTACCTTTTCTAATAGTTATATTTACTAAAAAAACGGTTAATATGATACTCTAGCGAACTCAGGTTTAGGTAAAAGTATGCTACCGAATTTGGATAAAATGCTAAAATATTTGAAAATGCTAGCTATGTAGCAGATTTTATAAATCAAAAAACCCTATAATTCGCTCAAAATTTTAGATTTATAATTTTTAAAAAAGGATTATCATGACTGAAGAGCTTGTTCACAAGATTCAAGAGATTGAAGCGCGTCTGAACGATTATCGTAACGGTGTCGATGTCGATAGTCATCCTTTTGAGATTGCTGAGTTATTGGCTGAAGTGTATGAAGTGGACAAGGAGTTTTACGGCTCCTTTTTAGATAAGCTGCCCAAAACACTACTCGCCGAAGTATTGGTGGAGCTTCCGAAATCCCTTCAAGAAGAGTTCTATAACAGTTATGATGCCGTTACCTTGGCAAAGTTGACGGAAAAACTCGATACCGATGAAGCTGCGGATATGATTCAGCATATCGAAGAGATCGATGAGGAGAAAGCCAATGAGGTACTCCTCCATCTCTCCAACGAGGAAAAAGCTACCATCCAAGAGCTGATCGCCTATGAAGATGATGAAGCCGGTGCCTATATGCAGGTGGAGCTTTTCGCTGCCGATCTCGATGAGACCATCGGTGAATCGGTTCGACGACTCAAAAAGATGAAAAAAGCCAACGAAGTCGATAACGTGCATCATGTCTTTGTCGTAACGAAACAGAAAGCCTTTTTGGGGATGATTCCGCTGGAAGATCTCATCTTGCACGGTCCCAATGAGTATTATCGTGATATACTAGAAGAGGGGAAAATCACCGTTTCGGTCGAGGCTCACGATGATATCAAAAAAGTTGTCGAGATGGCGGGTAATTATGACCTCAGTGTTATCCCTGTAGTCAATCAACACGGTATACTGTTGGGGCGTATTACCTCAGATGACATTCATGACATTATGGAAGAGGAAGCGACCGAGCAGATCTATAACCTCGCCGGAGTCAATGATCTCGCAGAGCAAGAGGAGAGCATCTGGAAGATCGGTAAATCCCGTGGCGTATGGCTGGGGATCAACCTCTTGACGGCGATTGCTGCTTCGTTGGTGATCGGTCTGTTTGATACGACGATTCAATCGCTGGTGGCGTTGGCAGTATTGATGCCGATCGTGGCATCGATGGGCGGCAATGCCGGTACGCAAACCTTAACCGTTACCGTACGACAAATGGCACTGGGGGATATCGAAATGGATAAAGCCAAAAAAACCATTTTCAAAGAAGTTTTAGTATCCTTAATGAATGGATTACTCTATGCGGTGGTGATGGGCGTGATCGCTTATCTCTGGTTTCAGATGCCGATGCTAGGAGCGGTGATCGCAATGGCGATGGTGATCAATCTGCTCTCGGCAGGTTTTTTTGGAGCGGTGATCCCTTTGGGACTGCAGCGATTCGGTATCGATCCGGCAATCGGTTCGACGGTACTCTTGACGACCGTAACCGATATGGTGGGCTTTTTTAGCTTTTTGGGTCTTGCGACCGTTATTTTACTTTAATTTACAAGGACTTGATAGAACATTATGGAAACAGATAGGAAACCGGAAACAACCAATCCCCTCAAATATTATGTGGAGGATTATTGGGATATCGTCGTAGGAATCACAGCCGTACTATTGGCTGTTTATTTACACAAAAATGGGCAAGGGGCTATGGCAACACTCATGGCAGCCATCGGGATTGCGGCTCTCTCTTTAACCGTGGCAGAAGTCGCTGAAATACTTTCGGAGCGTCTCCAAGAGCCGTACGGAAGTATGGTGCTTACCTTTAGTGCGGTTATCGTTGAGATCGTACTGCTGTATATTATTTTGCTTGAAGCCAGAGAAATCCCAAAGGTGGTTGAAACGGTCAAAGGCGGGATTATCTCTGCGGTGATTGTTGATATGAACGTACTGTTGGGATTGGCGGTCTTTATCGGAGGATTGAAGTTTACCGAACAAGAACACAATAAAGAGACCTCCAGTACCTACACCACGATTCTCTTTGTGAGCGGTTTGGCTCTTTTGGTTCCCAGTCTCCTTAATCAAACCAAACATGTAACGGAAGCTGTTCGTGAAGTGAGTTATATTATCTCAGCGGTATTGATGCTTTTTTATATCATTATTTTTGTCTTTCAGACCAAGACACATACCCACTTTTTCCGAGCTACGGCACGAAGCCGTATTTTTCGATTGAGACGCAAGATGCAGGGATTGGAGCAAGAGATTAATGAAAATGATCAGAGTGATTATGTCTTTGAAAAGTTCAATAACTATATCAATTTTATCGTTATTTTTATTTTGATCGCGATTATTGCGATAGGGGCTGAGGTGTTTGCCAATGACGGGGTGAAGTTAGCTAGAGAACACGGTGTCTCAGCGGGTCTATCCGGTTTGATTATTGCCATTGTTGCGGTCTCTCCTGAGATTTTTACCGCCATCAAAGCGGCACGAAATGACCAAATCCAACGGGTGGTCAATATCGCCATGGGAGCCTCCGTGGTTTCGATCCTGCTCACTGTACCGATTCTCTTGGCGATGGCATACAGCAGCGGTGTCGATCTAATGTTGGATTTTAACCCGTTGCAGATCGGGGCGTTGATTATGACCATTATCTTGGCATGGAAAAGCACCGAAGAGGGACATACCAACTATTTTGAGGGGATTTCGCATCTGATGTTCTTTACCTATTATGCGATTATCGCAGGCTATTATTGATTCGGAAAGGATAGCGTATGTTCGTAAACCATTTGCAAGCCATTATGAGAATGGTGATCTTGATCTCACTCATCAATAGTGCGACAAGTGCCAATGATAAAAAAGATTTTTCACTCATTATCAGTGGTGGTATCTCACTGGGAGCGTATGAAGCCGGGTATAATTGGGGTTTGATCAAACATCTCAATTATCAAAAACATGCAGACGGCAATCTGACCGAAATT
>JACXUN010000332.1 GCA_014763905.1 Campylobacterales bacterium | reverse complement strand
CAAAAACTCATCGAAGAGTGCGCCCGAAAAATCGCCGATGAACTGACTGTGGGCAAAATCAAATATCTCTATTCCAAAGCCAAAAACCGCATCACCAAAATCGGGGTGGAGATAGATACCGACAGTATTAGTGAAAAGAGCCTCGATGTCGAGATCATCGATTATGAGCTTCCCGATATTATTACCTATCTCCAAAACGAAACAAACCTAACCCGTAGAGATATCGTCGATATTCTCATCAAAAGCAAAAAGTTGGAGAGCTTCAAAAATAACCCGCAAAAATTCATCGACGGGGCGATCAAGATCATCAAGAAAACGATGAGCGTCTTCATCGTTGATGGGATTAAGTATGAAAAAATTGGGGATGATTTCTACTACGCCCAAGAGTGTTTTGAGGATAAAGAGCTGTATGGTTATCTGAATAAAAACATGATTGAGAACCGTGAGGGAAAATCGATATACGATTACACCATCTACGATTCGGATGTCGAAAAAGGGTTTGCACGGTCATTTAACGAAAGCGATGAAGTCAAACTTTTCGCTAAGCTCCCATCATGGTTTAAAATCAACACGCCATTGGGCGGATACAACCCCGACTGGGCGGTATTGATTGAAAAAGACAATAAAGAGAGGCTCTATTTTGTCGTTGAGAGCAAAGGAAGCCTTTTTAGCGAAGATTTGCGAAACACCGAACAAGCCAAAATCGATTGTGGCAAAAAGCATTTCGAGGCTATCTCCGCCGATGTTGGATTCATCAAATCCAATGGATTTGAGCATTTAAGAGAACATATTAATATATAATAACCTGAGTTCGACGGAGTATTGTAGTCACAGAAGCCTAAAAATAGGCAATCTTCAAAAAATAAAATTCTTGAATTAGCTACGGCTAGTCCTACGAATTTGATTTTTCAAATCTTACCTATTTTTAGGCTTCTGTGACTATGATATCCCATCGAACTCAGGTTAATACACTCCAACAGTTCAAAGCTTGGGAGTGCTCCCATCTTCTTAGTCATCATCGCTTCTACTTGTTGAGGTGTTGGTTTTTGCATTGTTGTTATCCTTTAGTTTCTTTTTTTTGATGAGTAACTCATCTTCAAAGTACCCCAAGGATACTTCAAAGAGGGGTTTTTTAATCGTTTTTCTTCTTCTCTTTATCAAAGATGTAAGCATACATCGGTACATAGATTAAAGTGAGTAAAG
>JACXUN010000098.1 GCA_014763905.1 Campylobacterales bacterium | reverse complement strand
ATTTTTTTGAATTAACTCGTTAGTCCCGCAAAAATTTGACTTTGCCTAGAAAAAAACCTCGTAAAGCTGTGACTATGATATCCCGTCGAACTCAGGTTAAAAGTCCTCTTTTGTTTTGGCACTCTCTACAATCGAAATCACCAAAGTATAGACATTGGCGATAATCGCACCGCTTACCAACCCAACAATCAGATTAGACTGTTCTGTATCTCCTAAATAGGCCATTAAAAAAGCCGGCAACAGATGCAGATCGGCAACCAATGAGCCGGCTAACAGTTCTGCCGAGAGAAGATTTCGTACACCCAGTTTCAATATCGTTGATACCAAGTTAATACTCCCCGCTGCAAACAGTGTCACAACATTATGTTCAAAGAGGTAGGAAACACTCGTGGTCAAACTCATGAGTGTAAAGAAGATATAGATAACCTTACCCCAATTCATTCGGTAAGCTCCTTATAAAGAATAGAAATGGAAACGGGAGCCATATATCCCAATTCCAATGAATTAAGAGTAGGAACCAAAAGCTTTAGCTACGATTTTTTGGGGCTGAAGCCTCCGTTTCCTAAAAAACAAGCTCTTATAAGACTAGAATAAATTCAAGTTTCTTAAACCGTTCCCTGCTCAAACATCGCACGCATTCGCTCTTTCTCTTTTTCCCGTTTGAGCTGTGCTGCCTCTTTGTCTCTAAAATCCGCAACCGAAAAGTTCAACCACATCAAAAGCGGTGAAGCGATAAAGATAGAGGAGTAGGTACCGACTACAATACCAACCAATAGGGTAAATGAGAATCCGCTGATAATCTCACCGCCAAAAAGATAAAGTGTCAAAACCACAAAGAGAGTTGTAAGCGACGTAAGCGTTGTTCTTGATAAAGTTCGCGTCACCGACTCATCGATTACATCACCAATCTCCGGTGATTTAATAACACGAATTCCCTCACGAATCCGGTCAAAAACAATCACGGTATCATTCAGTGAGTATCCTAAGATGGTCAGAATCGCTGCCAAAATCGGAAGGTTAACATCAATTTGGAAAAGAGCCAATGCTCCTACCGAGATGGTTATATCGTGTACCAACGCCACCACCGATGCCAAAGCAAAACGCCACTCAAATCTAAAAGAGATATAGATCAAGATACCGATAATCGCTAATGTTATCGCCATGATTCCTTGAGTACGGAGTTCATCCCCTACTGCCGGTCCAACCATATCGACCCGTCTGATCTCAAAGGTACCCGTTGGCTGAAGAACCCTATTCATCTCATCACCGATATCATTTCCTACTTCATTGGAACTTCCTTTAGTTCGGATAACGATCTCTTCATCACTTCCAAAGAAGGTTACATTGGCACCACTGAAGGCTTTTTCTCCACTGAGAATTTCTCGAACTTGTCGGATGGGGGCATTGCCCTCATATTTGACTTGGATAACCGTACCACCCGAAAAATCGATACCGTAATTCAACCCTTTGATTGCTATCAGTATAATAGAGGTAATAACCAGTGCCAATGAGAGAAGACCAAAACCTTTGGCTTTCCGCATAAATCCTACAACCGATTGATCATGCTTAAAGACTTCCATTATTTCGCCTCCACTGTTTTGATTCCAAACCAAAAGTTCAATCGTTTCTTATTGATTTTCGGCAATAACCACTGATAGATACCGTGTGTCCCTAAGATAGCCGTCAACATCGAAGCCAAGATACCGATACTAATCGTAAGAGAGAACCCTTTAATCGGTCCCGTACCATATGCGAAGAGTACCACCGCAGCAATCAGCGTCGTAATGTTTGCATCCCAAATTGCCGTAAAAGCATTATTATAACCCTGTTCAATTGCCTTAGTGATAGAACTGCCTTCATGTAGCAACTCTCGTATCCGTTCACTAATAATGACGTTGGCATCAACTGCCATACCGACCGTCAAGACGATACCTGCCATCCCCGGCAGTGTCAACGTCGCTTCAAAAAGCGACATCACCGCCAAGACCAGGAAGAGGTTCACGACCAGTGCCACATTGGCAATTAACCCTGCCATACTATAGTAGAAGAGCATAAAGATTACAACGGTAATAAAACCGACTGCCAACGCAATCGAACTGGCTTTAATACTGTCGGCTCCAAGACTTGGTCCCACGCTTCGCTTCTCTTCGACTTGAACCGGAGCGAGTAAGGCACCCGAACGTAACGCGATAGCAATATCATGTGCCTCTTGCGGCGTAAAGTTTCCGGAAATCTGTCCCGATCCACCGCCGATTCTTTCTCGAATTACCGGAGCGGAATAGACTTTACCATCGAGGACGACTGCCATACGCTTTCCGACACTTTTACCGGAAAAGTCACCAAATATTTTGGCTCCCTGTCCATTGAGTTTGAAGTTAATGAGCGGCTGATTATTTTGCTGGTCATATCCTACCTTGGCATCGACCAACATCGATCCATCGAGAATCGGAATCGAGTAAAGTAGATATTTCGTCTGCTCATGATTGATATCCGAAAGAATCACATCACCGTAAGACTCTGCCTCCTCTTCACTCATAATATCGACACGGGCAGCTCTATCTTCATCGACTGCCATCATCTGAAGGTGAGCGGCTTTGGCGATCAGCTCACGGATACGCTGCTCATCTGCTTGTGTTTTGATACCCGGAACCTCAACCAATATCTTATCGATTCCTTGTCTGGCTACCGTCGGTTCAGCTAGACCAAACTGATTCAGACGATTTCGTATCGTCTCAACCGCTTGGTTAATCGCTTGCTCTTGGGTCTGCTTAATCTCTTCTGAAGTTAAAAGCAGCTCAAAAACCAATCCATTTTGATTCGCCTGAACCCCTGTGAACTCTTCGGCAAGCAGTTTGCTGACTTTTGGTAGATCATCTTTATCCAAAATCTCAAAACGTACCATCCCCTGACCGATTCGAAGATCATCAAAAATGACCTCCTCCTCTTCGAGGTTGTATTTAATACTGGTTCCAATCGATTTGAGTTTGGATTCAACAGCCACTTCACTCTTGACACTCAGGAGCATATGCAATCCTCCTTGGAGGTCAAGTCCCAATGTAATCTTTTTCCCTTCATCGCTCTGCGTCAATGTAGGGATTGAGAAGATCACCCCAAAGAGAAATGCAAAGAAGAAAATAACAATGCGGTAATTTAATTTGCCCATGGGTTAAGCTTCAATCTTTTTAACTATAAAAGCTCGGTCAAGCTTAACGATTGATGTATCGTTCAGTTTAATTTTGATAAAATCCTCTTCAGTTTTAACAATTTCAGCGTGAAGACCACCTGATGTAATGATTTTGTCACCTTTCTGAAGGGATTCAAGCATCGCGGCGTGTTCTTTTTGTTGCTTCTGTTGCGGTCTAATAATCAAGAAGTAAAAGATAGCAAACATAAAAATTAGCGGTAATAATGATCCTACTGCTTCCATAAGGAAATCCTTTGAGTTTATATTTAAAAATCGGCGATTATTTTACCATTAAGAATATAACAACAGGCTTTGTTATCGCCTTTTTGAGTGCTGGGGCAATGTACCTAGATTGGGTGGGTTTTGTTAACCCGTTGATCAATACGATTCTAGGTTTTTGGATGTTTTATTGGCTGCTTCAAACCAATCATAAAGTATGGTTTTGGACCGGTTTTGGTATCGGGATGACATGGTTCTGGTGGCTGGGAATGAGCTTCGCCAACTACAGTTTGGCATGGGCGGTTCCGATTATTTTTATCGTCGTGGGGATCGTTTACGGGATACTCTTTTTAATTATTGCCAAAATAGCCGAAAGACTTGCAAATAAATGGAATAACGAACTAATTGACTTCGCTATCAAAGCTGCCGGATTACTGATACTCTCCTATATCCATCCGCTCAGTTTCGACTGGTTTAAGCCGGAGTTGGTCTTTGTTAACAGCTATCTGGGGATTAAAAAATGGCAGTTTGCCATCATACTCTCTGCAATGGTATTGAGTCTCTACCGACGAAACGCTTGGCTGCTCTTGCTAGCGGTATTTGCCTATCCCTTTCAGGCTCAACTCCATCCCAAACCGCTTCCAAATCACCATATCGTCATCACCAATACCATGACCAATGTCATCGATAAATGGAAACCGGAATTGCAGCCGCAGCATATCGACAATATTTTTCATCAAATCAACCGTGCCATTGCTGAAAAAAAACGATTAATTATTTTTCCTGAGTCGGTTTTTGCACTCTTCATCAATCTAAGACCCGATCTGATGACCATTCTTCAAGGCTACTCCAACGATATTACCATCATCGCCGGCGGACTTTATGCCGATCCTAGCGGTATTCCGAGAAACTCCACCTACATCTTCAAAGGGGGAGAGTTTCAAGTTGCCAATAAAGCGGTGCTGGTACCATTTGGAGAGTATAATCCGCTGCCGAAATGGATGGGCAAGATCATCAACGATATCTTTTTCGACGGAGCCCCTGACTATGTTGCTTCGGCTGATGTCACCGACTACACCATTGACGGTATTACCTACCGCAATGCGATCTGTTTCGAGGCAACCTCCGAAAAACTATACCAAGGTGACCCCCAAGAGATGATCCTCATCTCCAATAACGGCTGGGTGGTTCCCTCCATCGAACCGACATTGCAGAAACTCTTACTGCAATACTACAGTAAAAAATACGGTACGACCATTTACCACTCTGCCAATATGTCACCCTCTTATATGGTGCATAATGGGGAAATTCATTATTGATAACCTGAGTTCGACGGGATATCATAGTCACAGAAGCCTAAACGTCTGACATCTTGACATTGAGGCAATATCCGCTCCAATGTTTTGATCACAAAGGCTAAATCATCACTGTCCGTAGCACTGCTATAGGGAAAGCCAGTCGTCATCAAAGCAGTCATCAACTCTTCATCCCCATTAACCGTGATCTTTTGACCGTTTAGATAAGCTCCCTGTCCCACTTCGGCATAGTAAAGCTGATTCAAAATCGGATTGTATACCACACCGATAAACGGCTCTCCCGATCTATAGACACCTACCGATATGGCACAATGCACGATTCCATTAACAAAATTGGTCGTCCCGTCTATCGGATCAATGATAATCGAGTCGCCAAACTTGACATTATGATTGTCAGACTCTTCAGCGATAATCGTGAAACGGTTAAAGTGTTGTCTAAACTGCTCTTTGAGATAGATTTCAACCGCAAGATCATATTGCGTTACTAAATCCTTCTTGCCTTTAAATGTGGTCTCTTTCTCACCGTAAAATCCCTCTTTTAGGATTTCACCCGCTGCTTTGATAATCTGAATGAGTTGTTCTTTCATCACTGCTGTCAATACGCCACTTTTTGACTGGAACAACCTAAAAAGACCCGACTCACATCGACGACAAATTGGTTTTTGAGAAAATTTCTTCCAATCAAAATCGGATAAACATACTTCTCTCGATTGGCTAAAGTCACTTCCACTTTTTGGACAATCGGTCCCAATTTAAGGTCTAACTCAACCACAAATCGGGATCTCGACTTCCCGCCGTGACGTTTGATCAAAACCGTCCGTGCCACCGGTGCTTCGATTGGTTCATCATCAAATTTAAAACGCACCCAATCTTTTCCGTCACGTATAAACGGCTCTATCTCCCGTGCATCAATCGATGTTGTTTTGGCTCCGGTATCGATACGGGCTTTTTTTGTGATATCGACTGCCATCACTTTAATCCGCTCAACCCGACCGATAACGATTCGTTCTGCTATTTTAGTTTTTACTGCCGATGGCTTGGTATTGTTCATTTCTACGGCATTCCCCATTGCCGTAGAAAGCATCAAAACCATCAATACATATCTAAACACACCTCACTCCTTACTACAAACCTGAGTTCAAGGGAGCATTATAACCACAGAAGTCTAAAAACCTGAGTTCGACGGAGTATTATAGTCACAGTTTTACGAGGTTTTTCATAGGTAAGGCAGATTTTTGCAGGACTAGCTAAAGCTAATTCAAAAA
>JACXUN010000331.1 GCA_014763905.1 Campylobacterales bacterium | reverse complement strand
ATTATAAGGAGTTTCGAGGTGTTGGAAACCATTGTAAATTTGGTGTTTGAAATGGGCTATTTGGGCTTTTTCCTCTATATGATCGTGGTGGGAACTTTTGTTCCGCTTCCTACGCAATTGATCTTGATCCCGGCAGGGTATTTGGTGGCTCAGGGACGTATGGAGATGATGCCGGTCGTCTTGGTCACCGCATTGGGGACAACTACCGGAGCGATGATCAACTACATCTTAGCCGATTGGATCTCTACCCGATTTATCCGCCCCGGCAAAACCAGAAAACTCAAAAAGTTCTTTGAAAAATACGGCAAACTCTCTGTTTTTCTCGCTCCACTCAGTTTTGGCATGGGACAGTATATCTCACTCCCTGCTGGTATCGCGAGAATGAACCTGCGATGGTTTATCCCGTTGATTTTTCTCTCCAATACTGTATGGAACGTTGCGATGCTGATGCTGGGCTATCTCTTCGGTGAAGAGGGGAATAAAGAGGCAGGCTATCTGGTCGCCGGAGGCGGATTGGTGGTGATCGTAGTGATCTCCTTTTTTATCTATCGGGAGTTTAAAAGTTATTAACCTGAGTTCGACGGTCGAATTTAGGTTTATAGGAAATTCCTATAGAAATGGGGTATTTGAAATCGTGATTATAGAAAGATATGAGGATTTGAAGCTGTAAAGTATCAAATGGAGGAGGGTACAAAGGAGAATGTTCATGAAATTAATAATATCATTAAACTTCATCTCATTTTGGAATGCAAAAGCTTCCAAAGCAGATTTTAGCTAAGGGGAGGGGCTTTTAGCTCATCTGCATCTTTCATAATTATAGTATAGGGTTTTTATATAAACCGCTAAACAATCAAAAGTGAACGATAAGTTAACCAAAAGTGAAAATTAAGTGAACATTTGCTAGAGGAGTTCCTCTAGCAGGTAGCAGGGGGTTATTCAAAAAAGTTTTGTTTGTTGAGAATATCGATTCCCTCTTGAATCGAGTCTACAGATTTTTTGAATTTGGCTTTGGTCTCTTCGGTGAGATCGAGTTCGATAATCTCATGAATCCCTTTGGCTCCGAGTACAACCGGTACACCCGCCGTGACATTACTATAGCCGTACTCACCCTCTAATAGTACGGAAGATGGCATCACAATTCGGCTGTCATCTAAGATCGCTTCGACCATGACTGCAATCGATCGACCCGGTGCGTAGTAAGCTGATGT
>JACXUN010000330.1 GCA_014763905.1 Campylobacterales bacterium | reverse complement strand
ATCAAAGCTTCTCTGTAGTCCTTGATTGATCAAGGTCTTTTCTGGCATGGAGGCTAACAAAGCGGTTTTGGACTGAATATCGCTCTGCTGGATACGAAGTTTATTGCGGAGGTTATTTTCCGTTGTCTGCATATTGCTCAATAGAGCGGCTCTTGCCAATGCTTTTTTCTTCTCTATTTTTTCGATATTGGCGATAATATTGGCATGGATTTTGCTTTTGATTAGGTCAATCTCCCGTTGCTGCTTGATCACCTGCGGATGATCTTCCGTAAAATCGCTTAGAAGACTCTGTAAAAGGTTCTCTTGCTCTTTGAGATCATTGACGAGGGTACTAATCAAGATATTGGAACTGATCGATTTATCGATACTGTTTTGCTGGAGTCTTAGTTCTTGCAACTCTTCATTGCTTGCGATAAAGCTGCTAATCAAAGGCTCAATCGAAACGGTATCGATCCCTACACTCACCAGAGAAACGGTACTGGCGACATCATTTTGCTGTAAATTGGTAATAAATCGCTGAATCTCTTCGATCTGGAGTTTGACTTTTTCAACTTGCTCATTTTTTTGCTCCAGCAGATCAATCACCGTCTCTGCTGAGCCCAATACGGCCGTACTACTATTCTGCTGATACTCTTTTAACTTCTCCTCTTCGCTTTTGAGATTGGTTTTGATATCGACGATTTGATCATTCAATAAGCTCAATGTCTGCTCCAGCTCATCGGTTCTGTTTTGTAAATTGTACTCGATAAAACTTTCGGCAATCTCCGTTGCTACCTTTTGGGTTCGAGAAGGGAGGGTATCGTTATAGCTGATCTCCAAGATCGTATCCGAAATATCGGTAACCGTCATATTTTCGATAATCTTTTCGATCTGTGCTTCTCGATCAAAAGTTTTGAAAAAATAGCTATCACTTGCTATTTCATCCATACCGGTTGTATTGTTTTCTATCGGTATCACTCTTAGGGTAAAAAATGGATTCTCTACCTTTTCATTAAACTGATGCGTCTCATCATAACCGATCTCATCGACGATCAGTTCATACTCTTTTTCATTGAGCGGGATAATCTCAAATAGCTCTTCATAGAGGGTAAACTCATCGGTAAATTGATCATCTTGATATTGTATATCGATCTTTAAATTGGGGAGGGTCTCAATCTCTACCTTTTTGAAATTTTTTTCGATAAAGAACACTTGATCGATATCGACCTTATCGA
>JACXUN010000329.1 GCA_014763905.1 Campylobacterales bacterium | reverse complement strand
ATTCCTTTTTTGGCAATATAGACAGTTTTAATAGACGGCTCATGTTTCGTCAGGGCATAGAGACAAACCTGTTTCCCATAAATAATCATAAAGCGATTTTACCCAAGTAATGGTTAATTACCGATAATTTCATGATACCACTCTTTGACCGTTTTATCGGTCACTTTAGCCAATAGTTTTGCCTTGATTTTGGGGGCAAAATCGAGGGATAAGATATCTTCTAGGTAGAGTGATTTGGCTTGATCGGCTTGACCTTTGATCACTACTACCCACTCTCCTTTGGTATTCATGGTCGTAAAAGCTTCGAGCAACGCTCCGGCATTGCCGCGATAGTAGCGTTGAAACTTTTTGGTCAACTCTTTGGCACAAAAAAGTTCGCGATCTCCATCCAACTGAGCAATCTCCTGAATCAACTTCTCGATACGGTGCGGAGACTCATAGAGTACCACATTGGTACGGCTATTCAGCACCTCACTGAGTTGCTGCTCCCGGTCACTGCCTTTGTGCGGCAAGAAACCCCAGAAGGTAAACGCCCCCTCTTCAAATCCGGAAGCCGCATAGGCTGTCACGACCGCACTGGCTCCGGGCAGGATATCATACTCGATATCTTCTTGCTGGCAATAGGCTACCAAGATCTGTCCCGGATCAGAGATCACCGGCATTCCGGCATCACTCACATAAACAACCTGTTCCCTAGAAAGTCTTGAAGCGACTTGTGCCAATCGTTCTTGACTGTTATGCTCATGAAAGGATAAAAACTCTGCTTCAGGAGGGGTAAATTCAAACCGTTCCGCCAAGATGTGCAAAAGCCGTTTGGTCTCTCGGGTGTCTTCACAGAGAAACAACGTCGCCTGTTCAAAAGTACGCAACGCACGAATCGTAATATCTTGGGGGTTTCCAATAGGGGTAGGGACAAAAGTTAACATTTAAGTACTTTTTAGGAGATTAAAATTTAAGTATGCATTCCCACGCAGAGCGTAGGAACGAGAGAGGGGAGGATTAAGCCAAGTTGTATTTTTTCTTGAACTTATCAACACGTCCCGCAGCATCCACGATTTTCTCAGAACCGGTGAAGAATGGGTGACACTCGCTACAAATATCGATAGTCATCTCTTCTTTATCTGATCTGATCTCAAACTTGTTTCCACAAGCACAAGTAACCACACATACTTTGTAATCTGGGTGAATATCTTTTTTCATACTCAATACCTTTTTT
>JACXUN010000097.1 GCA_014763905.1 Campylobacterales bacterium | reverse complement strand
AATCTTCAAAAAATAAAATTCTTGAATTAGCTACGGCTAGTCCTACGAATTTTGATTTTTCAAATCTTACCTATTTTTAGGCTTCTGTGGCTATAATACTCCGTCAAACTCAGGTTAATAGAGAAACGATTGCGAGGTCAACTATGAATTACCGCTATATCGGTCGATCCGGTCTGCGGGTCAGCCCCATCTGTTTGGGAACTATGACTTTTGGTACCCAAGCCGACAAACAATCTGCCTTTCAAATTATGGATCGAGCTTATGAATCGGGTATCAATTTCTTTGATACCGCTGAACTCTATCCGGTACCGCCCACAGCCAAACTGGCAGGTCTGACCGAAACGATGGTTGGTGAGTGGATGGCAGATAAACCGCGTGATTCTCTCATTATCGCTACCAAAGTCGCCGGAGCCGCCAACGGCTGGTTCGTCCCGCCAATTCGTCACGGCTATACCGCCATCGACCGTTTTCATATCGAACGAGCCGTCGACGGAAGTCTCAAACGACTTCGGACGGACTATATCGATCTCTATCAGATGCACTGGCCCGATACGCTGATCCCGATCGAAGAGTCACTCGAAGCCTTTGATCGTCTCGTACGCAGCGGCAAAGTCCGCTATATCGGCACCTCCAACGATACCGCTTACGGAACCACCAAAGCCCTAATGAAAAGCGAACAGCACGGCTACGCCAAATTCCAATCGATACAGAACAACTTCTCCCTACTCAATCGACGTTTCTTGGATGAGTTGAGTACGGTTTGTCAAAAAGAACATATTTCCCTGCTCCCCTACTCCCCATTAGCCGGCGGTGTACTCAGCGGCAAATACAATCTCGACCCCCATGCCAAAGGACGCTTCGCCGACTATATCCAATCCCCCAACAAACGCCAACGCCTCATGGCAGCCCGTTTCCTCAATGAGAAAACCCTAGCCTCTACGGCTCAGTATATCGAAATCGCCAAAGCAGCCGGTATCCATCCCGTCACCCTAGCCACCGCATGGTCAAAGCAGTTTGATTTCGTCGCTTCGACGATTATCGGAGCCACTTCAGCAGAGCAGTTGGAACCGATTTTGAAGGCGATGGATTTGACATTGAGTAAAGAGGTTTTGCAGGCTTGTGATAAGGTACATGAGGGGATTTTGTATCCGATGGGGTAAAACTTCAACATCTTCTCAGCCTTCAGACAGATAACAGACATAAGCTTATCGATTTCAGGATTGGGTTGACTAAGACTTTGGATTAAGTGTTCGATAAAATCGAACCTACGCATAAAACTCAATATGCTTCTGCCCGCATTTCTTCAAATCCTGCTCGAAATTAACCAACTGCATCCCCTCATTTTCCAACGCAAAATGGACGATGCTTTTTTGAAACACCGACATTTTGTCATGAGCGAAAAAGGCATCGATATCCATCCAGATTGCCTCTTCGATTTCGTTGGTGTCTTGGATATCGATCTCATAGCTTTGGGCAGTGAGTTGGAAGATGGCATAGATATTGGACTTGCCATACATAAAGGGGTGGGAGTTGAGGAATCCGACGATCTTGTTTATCGTCGCAACGATGCCGGCCTCTTCGTAGACTTCGCGTTCAACGGTTTTGGCTAACTCTTCGGCGTGTTCGAGCATCCCGCCGGGGAGTTTATAGAGGGAGCTGGAGGTGTGGATGCGGTCTCTCACCATGAGGAGTTCATTTTTGTCATTGATCACGACCGCTCCGACACCGATGGTATGGGTTGGCGGAACGGGGATATAGGCATCCGGTTTGACCCGATACACCAGTGTGATACGATGGGATTCGCAGTTGTGGAAGGTGAAGCCAAGATGGGTTGCAATGGCGATATGTTGTCCCTGATCGGTCGTGAGATCGAGCCAAATGAGGTTTTTTTGATCTTGTTGTGCCTCGTGGAGGAGCTGAATGAGGGCTTGTTCAAATTTTGAAATACTTTTGTCAATGGTTTCGATATTGACAATCAAACCGTTGTATCTGTCTTCTTTGGCGGTTAACATTTTTATCCTTGTGTGTAGGTCGGGTTGCTCTCATCCCGACAAAAATATTAAACGGTATATCAAATTCATGTCGGGATCAGGGGAACCCGACCTACCGTCATTTCAATCGTCTATTGAATGCAGCTAAAACCGTCACTGCGAAGAGTCCTGCTACCCCGTAATAGACCCAAACCGGAATCGGTACCGGTTCTCCCGCCGCATAGGAATGCAATCCTGATAGGTAATAGTTCACCCCAAAATAGGTCATCAAGACCGTGCTATATGCCCATGTCGAAGCAACATTAAAGACAAATGGGTTGTTGAATTTGGGAATAAATCGTAAATGCAACACCGATGCATAGATCAGAATCGTTACCGCCGCCCAGGTCTCTTTGGAGTCCCAGCCCCAGTAGCGTCCCCAGCTCTCGTTTGCCCAGATTCCGCCAAGAAAGTTTCCGACCGTCATGAGGAAAAGCCCGACAATGAGACTCATCTCGGCAATCTTGGTCAACTCTTTGATCGATCGATCAATATTATCTTCACCTTTGCCTCGGATAATAAAGAGGATCAATACCAATAGAGAAAGAATAGACCCCAAACCTAAGAAACCGTCACCGGAGATAATGGTCGCCACATGAATCATCAACCAGTAGGATTTAAGCACCGGAACCAAGTTGGTAATCTCCGGGTTGATAAAGTTCATATGGGCTACGCCCATCGTAATACCTGCTAAAATCGTCGTTGCGGCAAGCGTAAACGGTGACTTTCTCGCAAAGAAAAGCCCTGCCATAACCGTCGATGCAGCGATAAAGACAATCGATTCATACGAATTAGACCAAGGAGCATGTCCGGCAATATACCAACGCATTCCCAATCCGATAATATGCAGGACAAAACCGATAATGGTCACAATCCATGCGATACGCATGACCCACGTTAATGAAAATCTTGGCTTGATCACATTGATAAACGCAAAAATCAATAATAGAATCCCTACCAATAAATAGAGCGGTACCAATTTAGCAAAAAGTCCCAATTGATTGTACCTAATCTCCATCTCTATGTGCGTCGGCGAAGGCAGTACCTCAGAACCGAATTTATTCTGGTAGAGTTCAACCAGATGAATCGCTTGATCGGCTTTGCTCCAGTTGTTATCTTCACTGCCGTATGCCAATCCTTGGAACAGATGCACCGTCATGACCCGAGTCATATCTGCCATCTCTTTTGGGAGCTTTTCAATCGCTTCTTGAGGATTCATCCATTTATTATTGGTATCACCCGGTACCGGATAGATCTGAAACAGTGTACCGCTATAGACCATATAGGCAACATTGACCCGTTCATCGACATTGACTAACTCTTTGTCGTATTTGCTCTTCTCCAACGGTTTTTTACGAGATGCTTCATTTACTTGATTGATCAGTTTATACTCATGGGTCTGATTCTCGAAAAAGTCGGTAAATTTGGCATATTTAGTATCTTCATCCAATCCGATATCCAGTGCGATCTGCGGATGGGTAATCTTGATCATCGGAAGAGTCTGATAAAATTTCGGATCAACCGTCATACCCAAGAAAATTTCAGCAGGCTCTACCCCATAAATCGCACTTTTGCCTGAAAGTTTAGAAACCACCTCATGTGCCAAAGTATCGATCGGTTTCATTCGCCCGCCGTGACTTTGAACGACGAGTCTGCCAAAGCGTTCGACGATCGCCGAATCATAGCTGTCAATCTGCTGTTGTGTCGGCTCATCGGCTTCTAATCCTGCTGCTTGAACCGTAGTTGTTGTTCCAAAAATCAAAAACGCTACGGCTACCATTATCGCCGTCTCTTGCAGTTTCTTCGCTCCCCGCCAAAGCTGCTGCAGCCGTCCGTTTCGGGCAAAGATATTCCAAATCATTCCGATCGTCAGCAATAGATATCCGATATAGGTCGGCAAGGTTCCCGGATCGTGATTGACCGAAAGAATCGTCCCCTGCTCATCCGTATCGAACGAAGATTGGAAGAATCGATAGTTGCGGTGATCCAGTACATGGTTCATATAGATACGAAACGGCATCGATTCAATCCCCTGCTCTTTATCGGTTAATTCTACCTCACTCGCATAGGAAGAGGGAGAGTTTGATCCCGGATACCGCTCTAACTGAAAGTCCAACAGTTTTAATGAAAAAGGCAGATCAATTACTTTGGCTCCCAAACTTAACATCACCTCGACTCCATTCAGCGTAACAATCTCCGGCTCCCCCACTCTGCCGCTATACGCCAATAGATTCACCTCTTGGGATTGATCCCCGACTGTTACTTTGAAAGTCGCCAACTCCGGTTTGCCCAATTCAGTTTTAAGCGAACTGCTGCTGTACGATTTGGAGGCTTTTTCATACACATCTTTAAGTACCAGCATATTACCGTCAAACCGGTAAAGTTTTCGTTTTTCTAGTGTGTTGAGACCTTTGGTTAGGTTTGCCTCCTCTTGCGTATCCATCGAAAGGGTTTGGAGATCAAAGTCGGTTTGAACTTGCAGTTGACCGTCACGATCGGTAATGCTAAAGTAGGTTTTACCCTCCGCATACGATTCAGATTTGTCAAAGCTGACGACAAGGTTGTCAGCCGTATACGTTTCGCCTTTACTTAAATAGACATCTTGCCCTTTCATTCCACTGCTAATTTTGAGGGCGATCACCTTCTTTCCATTTTCCGGATCAGGCACATACTGCTGAACCGCACTTGGATAGTATTGAAGCAATTCAACATTAACCGATTGATCCCCGACTTGGAGTCTCTCATTGATACGATTTTCAGGAAAAACGATTCTAACTATATTATAAAATAGATTGCTGGCACTCTCTTTAGTCAATGAAGAGAAAAAGTAAGAGGATTCAAAACTTGCCTGTTGTTCACCTTTACGAGCATCAATCTGAAGCACTTTCACATCAGAAACCATCGTACTACTGCTGGCTCCTTCACGAATATGCATCACCCCTTCATATCCGATATAACGGGTGATAGCTGCTCCAATACCGATAACCAAGAAAGCGATATGAAAAATAAAAACCGATAGTTTGGCTTTTTTATAACTCTTGTATCTTACGATATTGTAAAGCAAAACCAAAATAAAAAAGAGTAGAAAAAACTCAAACCATTGAGCCGAATAGATTAAGGCTCTGGCAGTTTGGGTACCATAGTCATTCTCTATAAAGGTTGCCAATCCAATCACAACCCCAAAGAGAAAGAGTACGACCACGGCAACTCTCATTGACAATACTTTATTTAGCATTCAAACTCCATACTTTTTTGAAGGATTATAGCCAATGTCCATTAATGGGACATTAATTAATAAAATTAATTTAAACTTAATTTGTTATACTAATAACCTGAGTTCGACGGGATAAGTTTTAGATTTATACAATATAATTTCAGACTTTTTTAAATTTAAAACCTAAGTTCCACGGAGTAAACATGTTATTGAAACGAAAACTGAAAGTTTTTTTTCTGTTCTCTTTTTTACTATCATATCTTCATGCTGACAACTCAGCAACTCGATACAGCTACAGCAAAAAATTTTTGCCTGTCTATATCGAATCAATTGCTAAATCTAAACTAGGTAAAACCTATAAATGGGGCGGTGATGGTCCTTATCAATACGACTGTTCCGGATTTACCAAAGAGGTCTTTGCCGAAACCGGGATCAAAATTCCGCGTATCTCGCGAGAGCAAGCCAAAATAGGACAGAGAATTCCTAAAAATCAACTAAAAAAAGGTGATTTGATCTTTTTCCATTCTAAAAAAAGCACCTTAGTCGATCATGTCGGTATCTATCTGGGTAACGGCAAATTTATCCATGCCAGCCGATTTCATAAACGTGTCGTGATCAGCCCGCTGCGAGAGTATCGCCGTTTCTTCAGCTGTGGGCGGCGTATTACGGTTTAGTACGGGTTTAATAACCTGAGTTCGACGGAGTATTATAGTCACAGAAGCCTAAAAATAGGTAAGATTTGAAAAATCAAAATTCGTAGGACTAGCCGTAGCTAATTC
>JACXUN010000328.1 GCA_014763905.1 Campylobacterales bacterium | reverse complement strand
TCATAATCACTTTTGGTATCGATAATAGTATGGGACAGATCGATTTTATTGGTCGGGGTGATTGTCAATCCGGCTTTGAGATGGGTGGTGTCGTTTTTATACCCATCATCCTCAAATTGATCTAAGTCTTCATTGATAGGGGCTTGAGAGGTAAAACTCTGGCTACGTACAGAACTGTGATCGGCTTTGAGATAAAACGTATCGTTAGCATAAGAGATGCCGGCATCGACTTTGGATGTCTCAAAGCTACCAAACTCTTCGGTAGCATAGAGGTGAAGACCTTGTTGGGCTTTTTTCGTCGTAATGACAATAACCCCTGCCGCGGCATCGGCTCCCCAGACACCCGATTGTGCTCCTTTGAGGACTTCGATTTGTTGGATATCGGAGATCATGAGATGCTCCGGCAAAGCTCCTGAGCTGCTGGTGAGATCGTTATACCGTACACCGTCAATGACAACGAGCATTTTTTGGTTATCAAATCCTCTTAGATAGAGAGAACTGGTCGCAGCAATTCCTCCATTAGAAGTGAAATTAATTCCCGGTAGGCTATTTAACGCTTCCGTAACGGTAGTAAAATGTTTCTCCTCTAACTCTTCTTCTGTGATGACATCGATATCGGAAGTAACATCATTAAGGCTTTGTGCTGAATTGGTGGCAGAGGTTACGGTAATATCTTGGAGTTGTTCCTCGGCGGAAAGGGTCGTAAGTAATAGTGTGGTGATAAGACTGAGTTGCGTGGTATATTTCATAAAAGGCATTCCTTATAATTTGAGATAAAATAAGGAAGTGGAGACTTTAGTCCCACCTAGTTCTAAAACTATTTGTGGGACTAAAGTCTCCACTTCCGAAGCATGTAATACAGGGTAGTGATAAAGAGAAAAGGTGGAGAGGTTTTATACTCTTGGTACTCAAACGCATATTTGTGATATTGGTGGTTGCTATCAATCCTGCACAGCTTAAATAAACTGGAATAAACTGCAATAATTGCTAACGAAAAGTAACGTTTGTTGTATCCTCGGAGATGTTTCATGGGGCGGATTATACTTCATCAGTCCTTATTGTGACGTATTTGTTTTTTTGTATAAGGGGCTTTTAGGGGAATGATTGGTTATAATGTAACCTATAAACCTGACTATGATACTTCGTCGAACTCAGGTTATCACCTGCGACGTAAGGACAGAGTGTCGAGATCAGATCAATAATCCATACAGAGGTTCTAT
>JACXUN010000096.1 GCA_014763905.1 Campylobacterales bacterium | reverse complement strand
TGAATTAGCTACGGCTAGTCCTACGAATTTTGATTTTTCAAATCTTACCTATTTTTAGGCTTCTGTGACTATGATATCCCGTCGAACTCAGGTTATTATAGTCTAAAGTGATAAAATGCAGATAACACTGTTTCATACTTATCAATTCAATTGGATAAATTTGAAAGTTTCAAGAGATAAATTATATTTTTTCGTTATAATGATTTATTATTTTAATAAAAAAAGGAGGAGACATGTCTCTACCAAACATTAGTATACCGTTTGAGTTACCCATTGATTTTCAGGTATTGATGCATCCACCGGTCGTTCATTTTGTGATTGCTTTACCGGTGATTATTATTTTATTGGAGATTATCAACTTAGCGTTTAAGCGGCGTTCGATTTCTCTCTTGTCACTATTTTTAATTGTGTTATTGGCTCTTTTTGCAACGGTGGCGTATTTTACGGGAAGCGTCGATGGCAAAGAGACCTTTATGTTCCTCTCTGATGAAGGGAAAGAGGAGCTCAAAGAGCATAAATTGTTAGGGATCTATCTGGTTTACGGTTCATGGGCATTGGTTGTATTCAAACTGATCTTTATGGCGATATCAAGAATGGTTGCCAAACTCTTCTTTGTGCTAATTTTATTGGGATTTGCAGCAGCAACCATGTTCCAAGGAAAACACGGTGGGGAATTGGTCTATAAATATGGAGCCAATAACCAAGCAGTCAGTGATTTAAGTGATGAAAAAGACGAACTCCAAGGGGAGTATGACGAGCTAGAGGGTGAACTCAATGAACTCAAAAAGAGTGCCAACGAAGCATCGGCAGCCGTAGAGTCTAACACCTCAGCCGAACTCGAAGCGTTACAAGCCAAATATGATGAGCTAGCCAAAGTCCATGCAAAGAGTGAAAAAGCCAAAACAGAGCTTCAAACCAAAGTTGATCAGATGGCAAAAGCCGCAGAAACCAAAGTCGAAGAGGTCAAAGCAGCCGTGGTTGAAGCCGTGACACCGGCAGTAACCGAAGCCGCCACTCCGGCTGCCAATGCGGTAAACTTGGAGATTCCTTCGGATAATAACGGGAGTAACTAAGTTTATCCCCTTAAATTGATAAGAGCCAGTTGGCTCTTATCAACGGTTTATCTATCTCTCTATATTCCCATCCTCATAAAATACATCCTCTATCTGACATATTGATAAGAGTGGGATGATGGTGTATCAATAACCCCCTCCAAAACCTCCGGATGCTCATCCAGATAGACCGCTCCGAGTATGACCACCAAAATAAACCCGACCAACAACACAATCTTCATGATACTATAGGGGCGTTCGCCCACAATTTTACCGGACTGAGCATTGATCGCATAGTTATAGACTTTTCCTTTGTATTTAAACTGAGCTATCCAGATCGGGAATAGGGCGTTTTTGTAGGTGGTGTTATGGTATTGGGTCTCTTTGTTGTTGATCTGCTGTTGATCGCCGCCGATTTGGGCTCGGATGGATTGGCGGATGATATAATCCATCTTGACCTTGGCATACTCGAAACCGTTGTCCAGACCGATGGTATACTCTTCGGACTCGAAGCCGGAGAGGTATTTTTCATTGAAAGGGATGAGCCGGGTCGTATCCCATGAACCGAGACTATCTAAAATGGTATGAGGAATCGTTCTGGAAGCTCCGACGGTGACATCATCGAAGCTGTTTTGCACCGTACCGCTGACCGGTGTCCAGTGGATACGGGGTTCTTGCTGCATGATTCGTTGGGGTTGACCGTTCACCACCACGGTACGTTCTACCGTGACATAGTAGATATCGCCACGTTGACCGCGGTAGTGGGTCACGGTATCGGTATCATAGATCCAGTGGGGCAGGTAGTAGCCTTGGAGTTTTTCCTCTCCGTCGATATACTCTTTGAGCTGATTCGGAGCAAACCAGAGTGAACCGATCCATGCTTTGAAACGCTGTTTTGCTTGTTCTTGGGTGAAGGTAAACGGCAGCAGGGATTTGGGCGTAATCTCTTGGACGAAATCGGTAATCGCCGGGGTTCCGCAGTAGGGGCAGTTGGAGCTAACCGAGTAGGGGGTAAGGGTAAAGTGGGCGGCACATTTGTTACAGGTGATCTCTTTGTCGATGGCTTGCGGCTCTTGACGATCTAGGTGAACCAGTGCCTCTTGGAAATTGTACTCATAGATGATCTCATTGGATTGTTCGATGGGCTGAGTCGTTCCGCAAAACTCGCATTTGAGCGATGCGGTAACAGGGCTGTATTTCAACGGAGCCCCGCAGCTCTCACAGGTAAAATTGATCGACTGAAACTTCACGGTTTATGGCAGCGGCGGTGGGGTAGTCGGGAAGTATTGCGGCAACAGTGTGCTAGCCGGTTCCCAATCTTTTTGACCTTGTACCCAGACAAGGGTGTCGGCTTGGATGATACCGGTTTGGATCAGTTCGCGAATCTTGCGGATATTGTAGGGGCCTTCACTCTCCTTATCCACGGCGATAAAATAGAGCGTATGATCATGGGTCGGTATATCCGGCGGGGTGTTTTTGTCGTGCATCTTTCGCATCATCTCTTGTCCCAGAGCGATTCCCGCACCCATACCGACCATCTCGCCGATGGCACTGCCACCTTTGCCGCTATTGCCCAGAGCTTCTCCGGTCTGATACTGCACATGGGCATCGAGATCTCCGGTGATCTCACGGCTGGTTCGTTTATCCAGTGCCACTTCAACCTCTTGCGGCAGTGAGATATTTTCGACCAGCATATGGGTGAGTTCCAGCCCGTAGGCTTGGAATGACGGAGCGATCTTTTCGGTGATATACGCTCCGAACTTCTCATAATTGGAAGCGAAATCGAGTACCGGCAGGTTGCTCTCACCCAGTACCGTTGCCAATCGGGAGAGAATGAGATTGGTGAGCTGATTCTCGATCTCATCGACCGTGAAATGTGCATCGGTGCCGACAATCTCGGTCATAAAGGCTTTGGGATCGACGATACGAATCTCATAAGTTCCAAAGGCACGCAACCGCACCATACTAAACTCGGGATCACGGACAATGATCGGATTTTTGGTTCCCCATTTGAGATCGGTAAACCGTTTGGTATTAAGGAAGTAGATCTCCGCTTTAAACGGTGAGTTGAAGTTATGATCCCAGTGTTCCAGCGAGGTCATAATCGGCAGGTTATTGGTCTCCAGCTCATACAGTCCCGGACCTAATATATCGGCGATCACTCCCTCATTGACAAAGACCGCCGTTTGCGATTCCCGTACGGTTAGTTTGGCTCCGTACTTAATCTCGTTTTTATGCCGTTTAAACCGATAGACCATTGTATTTTGTGAATCATCCGTCCACTCGATCACATCGATAAATTGTCCAAATAGCCAATCAAACAGTCCCATTGGTGTTTCTCCCTATTTTTATTTTTCGGTAATACTTTTGATATCTTCCACCGTCGCATCGGCAGAGGCTTCGAGTTTGGCTTTGGTTGCTAAGAGTGCCTCTTTGAGTTCCTGCTCGGTTTTGTGCAGCTCTTCGAGAGCTTTGAGGCGTGCCGCTTTGCCTTCATCGGCGATCTTCAATGAATCATTGAGGGTCGAGATTAGGGTATTGTTGGCTTTTTTGATGCTTTCGATATCAAAGACTCCTCGCTCCATCTGTTGACGTACCTCTTGATTGGCTTCTCTCAGCCCTTGGGCATTTTTCTCTAGCAGTTCATTGGTCAGATCGGTAGCGTTTTTAAGGGCTTTGGCAGACTCATGACTTCTGAAAATCGTAATGGTCTGAGCCAATTGATTTCGCCAGAGCGGTACGGTATTGACCAAGGTCGATGAAATCTTATTGATCAGTGATTTGTTGTTCTCTTGGATCAGCCGAATGCTTGGCAGTGACTGCATCGCCACCTGTCTGGAGAGACGCAGATCATGTAGTCTCCGCTCCAGATCATCGCCGAACGCCCGTATCTCTTTGAGTTCTTGAATCGCCAGCATCTCATTATCGGCAGCTTTGGATTCATATGCTGGGAGTACATTAGTGGCAAGCTCCTCTTTTTTGATCTCCCCCGCTTCGATATAGAGTTCCAGTTTTCTAAAATATCTGAGGTTGGCTTCATAGAGCTTGTCCAGTGACTTCACATCGGTCATCAGTTCGGATTTGTGTCGCTCCAGATCATTGGCGATCTCATCGATCTGATCGCGTACTTTTTCATATCCTTGGAGGAATTTGACCAATGGTTTGGTGCCGCCGAAGAGTGTTTTGTACCATGGCAGCTCTTTCGCAGGGTTCAACTCATCGATATCAAATCCTTTGATTGCGGCTACCATCTCATTAAGTACGGCTCCGACTATTCCGGTGTCTTTGTTTTTTACTCCATCGATCATGCGGTTGGAGATTTCATTCAGCTCCTCTTGGGCGGACGCTCCGAAATAGATAATCGAATTGCGGTCGTTGAAATCGAGTTCACTGAGTGCTTTGTCGAGTTGGCTCTGCTCTTCCGGGAGTACTGCGGGCAGGTTTTCGCTTTGGGTTTTGATAGTGGTTTCTATAATCTCTTTGGTTTTTGGTTCCATATATTTTTTTCCTTTATAAAATTTCGGGGCGGAAGCCTTGGGTTCCTAGTTTTTGATCTGTTCTTGCAATACATCGATATGCACATCCAAGTCAAACTGGTTATTACGTTTCAGTCGTACAATCTCTTTGTCGAAACGCTCCTCTACATCGTTCAATAGATTAGAGAGCCGCTCTTTGGTTTCAGTCGTGATCTCATGCTCTAGCATATCGGTATAGGATCGGGTGACCTTTTTAATCCCGTCGATATAGACGATAACAAATTTACGCGAAACCCGCAAATCTTTCGGATCAGCTTCGATCCCTTGGATAATCTCATAGGCTTTGTCGACGGCAATACGCAGCTTGTTATGCAGGGTATGATCTCGGATATGAGCCATATCGGTTTCGATACTGCTCAGTTTGGAGCGTGCCTCTGCCAAGGTCTGGATCACAAATTCCGGGGAGATATCGATGATATTATCCAGCTTGTCCGATTTGGGGTCAAAGCCATAATACATAAAATAGCCAATAGAAGAGACAACACCCAAAAAGACACCGGTAGTCATCGATTCGCCACCGGCAACCCATGCCGTATAGAGCGTCGAGAGACCCAGCATCACACCGGCAATGGTTTTAAACGGTGTTTTGGGAGCTTTGGTCAGCATTGCGGTGTGATATTCATATTCGTTTTCCAGCCCAATCGTATTGAGTTTCGCCGTAGCCAAAAAGAGTCCAAATGCAATCAGATTTAAAACAAACGCTTGTATATCACGAGCCAAGAGAGCCAAAATAACGGCTAAAAAAAGCGGAGCCAAAAAAACATAGAGAAAATTCCCCCGCTTGATACGGAAGCTGCTCTTTTTCTTAGGATTAAAGGGAGTATATCGTTTCGCTTGTGCCATGATTAAAATCCTAAAACTTTACCCAATGGATACCAAACCGTCAGCCCGGCAGAGAAGAGAATAAATAAAAAACCAAATAGTTTCTGCATACTACTCCTTGTAATTCCAATAAGGTCTATTTTATCATAAGTTTTTAAAAGCAAAAGCTAGATTAATGTAGAATACTTCAAAAACAAGGTTTTACCATGACATTAGAAGAACTGCAAGATAGGATTAGAACAGAATTAGGCGTACTGGTTTACTTCTCAGGAGAAAACTGCAACGTCTGCCACGCCCTGCGACCCAAATTCAAAGAGCTGTTTGATGCGAAATTCCCTCTGATCCGACAAATCTATCTGGATGCCCATGAAAACGCCCAGATCGCGGCTAATTATCAAGTCTTTTCGGTGCCGACGATGTTGGTCTTTTTAGACGGTCGCGAGTTTGTGCGTGAGGGACGGACAGTGAGTATGCATCAGCTAGAGCAGAAACTGGAGCGTCCGTATGGGATGATGGTGGGGTAAAATGGGGTACTTTATAACCTGAGTTCCACAGAGTATCCTGTGACTAGGATACTCTGTGGAACTCAGGTTATTATAAAAATACACCACGAGACGGAACGG
>JACXUN010000095.1 GCA_014763905.1 Campylobacterales bacterium | reverse complement strand
GGACATAGACGCATCCATCAACTACTGCTTAGGTTAGGCTTCCATGTTGGTAGAAAAATGGTTAAAAAGGCGATGAAGTTTATGGGTATAAAAGCCCTATATCCCATCGAACTCAGGTTAATAGCTCATTTGAATTTGATCAATATCATTCCAGCTCATACTTTTTTTGGCAGAGCGATGTCGGAGGATGTGATCGATATATCGGGCAAAGAGATCGGTTTCGATATTGACTATGGTGCCTTGCTTATAGTGACCTATGAGTGTCTCTTTGAGCGTATGGGGAATAATGGTTAGACGAAACGCATCCTCATAGACATCATTAATCGTAAGCGAAACACCGTCAATGGTAATGGAACCTTTGGGGATAATATGGGTAATAAATTTCGGATCGACTTTGATAATATAGTCCACACCATTCTCCCGCCGGGTGATCTGTCTCACCACACCCACGCAATCCACATGTCCTTGAACGATATGCCCTTCAAATCGGTCACCAAGCTGCATCGCCGGTTCCATATGTACCCGACCGCTGAGCTTGGATTCATCGATAATCGATCGTGTCTCGTCGGCTAACTCCAGATCAAATCCGTCACTGTGAACTTTGATAACGGTCAGACAGACTCCATTGATGGCAATGGAATCGCCCAGTTTGGCTGCGTGTTTGGATTGGATGGTCAGGATATTGTTTTGATAGCTTTTGACGGTAGCGATTTCGCGAATGAGTCCGGTGAACATATATGCCTCTATTTTAACTAAGTGGATAATTATAGCAAAATAGTTTGAACTCAGGAGAGGAGGCTCAAATTCATTTGAGCCATTAATCCGGATTAAGGATTTTTCTGTGAAAGTAGATGCGGTTTTCCCTGATTACTCTTGGTTACTGAAGCGGTACGCTGTTTGATCATAGAAACCTTATGTGTTGTCTCAATCACTTCGGCAACTATAGAGGTATAAGCATCCATAAATATGGGATCAATTTTCTCTATCCCTTTCATTAGGCTACTCTCTCCCGATTCTGCCATACTCAAAGAACTCACCGCAATAAGTGAAATAATCAGCCGTTTCATCTTTCATCCTTTTAGTAAAATTAATATGTAAAATTATATATTAGCATAAAAAAATAAAAAATAATATATAAAATAGTGATCTTTTTGATCATTTTTAAGAATTATTGGCACGCGATAGGTTTAATTAGGATGGTGATATAATTTCGACCATAGTGAATTTCGTAGAAGGTAATAGATGAATTACGATGTAATTGTCATTGGCGGAGGACATGCCGGGATTGAGGCGAGTCTAGCCAGTGCGAGAATGGGAGCCAAGACGCTCTTGATAACCATATCGGTAGAGCAGATTGGAGCATCAAGCTGTAATCCGGCGATCGGCGGATTGGCAAAAGGACATCTGGTCAAAGAGCTGGATGCCATCGGCGGCGAGATGGGATTGGCAACCGATGCAACCGGAATCCAGTTCCGTATCCTCAACCAATCCAAAGGACCTGCCGTACGCGGTTCACGGGCTCAGATCGATATGGATAGATACCGTATCTATATGCGGAATGTGGTACTCAATACCGCCAATCTCGATGTGAAGCAGGAGATCGTCGAGGCATTGATTATGGAAGAAGATGCGGTCAAAGGGGTAGAGACCCAGTTGGGTAACCGCTATATGGCTTCCAAAGTGATTATCACCGCCGGAACTTTTCTCAACGGGTTGATCCATATCGGTGAGAAGAAACAGCAGGCGGGACGACAAGGTGAGTTTGCCTCGGTCGCTTTGGCTGAGTATCTGCGGGGATTAGGACTGGAAATCGGACGGCTCAAAACCGGAACCTGTGCCAGAATCGACGGGAGTTCGATCGATCTCTCGGTGATGGAGCCGCAGGGTGGAGATGAGGAGGCGATTCCGTTCTCGTTTAGAACCGAGAGAGCCACCTTTAATCCGACGCAGCTGCCGTGTCATGTTACCTATACCAATGAAGAGACGCATCATATTATCGAAAGCAACTTCTATCGGGCTCCGCTTTTCTCAGGTCAGATCGAGGGGATGGGACCCCGCTACTGTCCAAGTATCGAGGATAAGATCAACCGTTTCCGTGAGCGTCCGCGACATCAAATCTTCGTCGAACCGCAAACCCTCGAAGCCAATGAGTACTATATCAACGGGATGAGTACCTCCCTGCCGGTGGATGTACAGCTTGATATGATCCGTTCGGTCAAAGGGATGGAAAATGCCAAAATCGTACGCTACGGCTATGCGATCGAGTATGATTTTGTTCAACCGACGGAACTCAAACACACCTTGGAGACCAAGAAGATTGAAGGTCTCTACTGTGCCGGACAGATCAACGGAACCACCGGATATGAAGAGGCAGCGGCTCAGGGATTAATGGCGGGTATCAATGCCGCACTCAGTGTCCAAGGCAGGGAGCCGTTTGTATTGGGACGGGATGAAGCCTATATCGGCGTACTGATTGATGATCTGGTCACCAAAGGAACCAAAGAACCGTACCGAATGTTTACCTCCCGTTCGGAGTATCGACTGCTGTTGCGGGAAGATAATGCCGACCGCCGTCTCTATCGATATGGGAAACAGTTTGGTCTATTAGATGCGGCGTATCTCGAAAAGGTAGAACAGAAAGAGGCAGCGATCGAGGGTGCTTTGAACTATCTGCGAGAAAACTATGTTACTCCGACCAAAGAGTTTATCGAGCAGTTGGCGAGTATGGAGGAAGAGAAGATCAATGATAAGGTCTGGTTGATCGATTTGATGGGACGCTCTACGATGACCAAAGCCAAGATGCTGATGCTGGTTCCGCATTTTGAAGCATTGAGTGATGAGGTGATCGAACAGATATTGATAGAGACCAAATACCACCGCTATATCGAAAAGCAGTTGACCCAAGTGCATAAGATGAAAGATATGCTCTCTGTTAAAATCCCTGAGGGGTTTGATTTTGCCAAAGTGTCTGGACTCAGTAATGAAATTGTCGAGAAGTTGAGTAAAATTAACCCACCGACCCTTTTTAATGCTTCAGAAATCTCCGGAGTAACGCCTGCTTCATTGGAAATATTGCATATATATATCAAAATGGCTCAAAAAGCTAGATAGCCTACGGGAAAAAGGATAAATTTAAAGATGAAACTCTACTACTATGCCCATACCGGACATAAAAACTCTCTGGATCGACTTAGAAAAGCGTGTGCTTTGTTCAAAAAGTTGGATGAAAAAGGTCTGGATACGCGACTTTTGGTGAATGATTTTCGAGCCGGCTTGGTTGCCAAAGAGTTAGGTATCCGTGACTCCGTAACGATTGAGACGATACTCGATATCGATGCAATTGCGACATTTGGGGATGCGGTGATTATCGATTCACCAGAGGATGATAGAGGACGATTGGAACAGTATTGCAGCGATTACCGTCATGTTTTTCGATTTGCCAACGATGAAGAGGATAGTAGCCGTTACGGTGAGACGGTTATCGCTTGTGATGAGGTGGTGGTTGATGATCTCTATTTTGAGAAGCATGAAAAAGTAGATCGCACACTCTTTTTCTGGGGTGATAATGATGCAGATAAAACGATACTGGCACATGCCGACTTTTTTGACCCGAATACTGAACTGCTCTTGGGACACTATTTTTTCCTCAAATATGAACAGGAACTCGATAAGATTTTCAAAAATCTCCATGAAGCCGAAGAGTACAGTGAGTTGATAAGTAACAGTAAAAATGTGATTACCGCATCGGTTCAATGTGCCTTAGAAGCACGGATAAGCGGGGCAAATGTCATTTTTATTGATGATGGTAAACAGCAAAATTGTACAAAAAAACTTTTGGATAAGTTTCAAATTTCAACAATTGATGGATTTGATCGTAAGAGTTATGAACAATTGATGTTAGATAATACTCAGAAAAGTAACCTTATCACTCAAAAAACAGAAATTATTGCAACCATAATTCTAAATCGTCTTGCTTCATAGTAGGTATTAATCTATCTTCTGCAATAATTATCATGCAAAATTATGATAAAGGAAAGGTATGAGTAGTAGACGTGACTTCATGGGTATGGCCCTTGGCGGTTTCACTGCTTTGGGCGGACTAGGTGCACTGTATGCGATGAAAAAGTCTTGGGATCCGCTTCCAAGTGTAAAATCAGCTGGTTTTACCACGATTGATTTGAGCAATGTACCGGAAAATGAGTTGATTACGGAAAAATGGAGAGGGAAACCGATCTTCGTTTTGAAGCAGTCAAAAGATATGCTGGCTAAAGCGGGAGATGCTGAGAAAGCGAGACTTATTAAAGTAGGTGATGATTACTTCTTGGTTGCAGTTGGTCTCTGTACACACCTTGGGTGTATCCCTGCATATGATGCGGGCAGCAAAAGCTTCTTGTGTGCGTGTCATGGAGGAACGTATGACTCCACAGCACAAGTAACCAAAGCTCCACCGCCGCGAGGACTGGATATCCCTCCATTTAAAATTGATGGCACCAAGCTGGTTCTTGGTGAGACAGGTCCTGAGTATGATAAAATGTTGGCTGACGGCACAACAATGGCAGTGTAAGGAGAGGTAGATGGCACATTTTGATGAAAATGCAAAACCGTTTAGTCATCAGTGGCTAAATGAGCGACTTGCGATTGATACACTTCAAAGAGTATTATCAACTGAATATTGGATTCCAAAAAATATTAACTTCCTATGGGCTATGGGTATGGTACTTGCGACTACATTTGGATTGTTATTGGTTTCTGGAATCTTCTTATTGATGTATTATCAACCAAATGTTAATACGGCGTTTGACAGCGTAAACTACCTGATCATGACAGAAGTGGGGTACGGTTGGTTATGGCGACATATTCACGGTGTGGGGGCATCTGTTGTCTTCTTGATCATCTATATCCACATGTTTACGGGAATCTACTACGGTTCATACAAAAAAGGACGAGAGCTTATCTGGATCTCCGGTATGCTTCTTTTTGTTCTTTTCTCTGCTGAAGCATTCTCAGGATATATGTTACCGTGGGGACAGATGAGTTACTGGGCAGGTATGGTTATTACCAACCTTTTCTCTGGTGGTGCACTTCATGCGGACTTCTTAGTTGAGTGGATTCGTGGGGATTATGTTCCGGGACAAGCTTTCTTGACTCGATTCTTTATGCTTCACGTATTGCTTTTACCGTTAGTGATTATCGGTGCGATTGTATTCCACTTTGGAACACTCCGAATCCCACACGTTAATAACCAAGACGGTGAATCATTTGATTTTGAAGAGGCAGCAGAGCTTTACAAAGCCGGTAAGAAAAAAGAGTCTAAAGTTATTCCATTTAATCCTGTCTTTTTGAGTAAAGATGTATTTGTTGTGGGTATCTACTTTATCTTCTTCTTCTATTTGGTATTCTACCATTTTGATTTTGCAATGGATCCGGTTAACTTTGACCCAGCAGATGGACTTAAGACACCGGCACACATCTATCCGGAGTGGTACTTCTTATGGAGTTATGAGATTCTACGACCGTTCCCAACTGACCCGGGTCTCGTAGCGTTTGGTATTGCACAGGTGATTTTCTTTGCACTTCCATTCCTAGATAGAAGCCCAAATGTTGCTCCGGCAAGCCGAAGAGGTGCGTTTAATATCTGGTTCTGGTTGATGCTGGTTGACATGCTTGTCTTAACGGTTATGGGTAAACTCCCTCCGGAAGGTGCATGGAATACCATTGGATTGGTTGCAGCGTTAGCATTCTTTGTTCTCTGGATTGCCTTACCAATCATTACCGCTAAAGAAAAAAGACTATAAGGAGTAAGGGATGAAAGAATTAAAAATATTTGGTGTTGTTGTTTTCTTTACCCTTGTTCTTTACTGGGGTGTTGAACCGTTTGCTCACGGTCAGATGCACAAACATGTAGAGGGTAACAATCTTGTCTATGATGGTAAAGCAGATATTGAAGCAGCCAACAAAGATAAAGCAGAAGCAAAAAAAGCATTTTGGGCTGATGTTAAACAGATTGCAGCACTTAAAGGTGATGCGGTAGCGGGTGAAGCAAC
>JACXUN010000327.1 GCA_014763905.1 Campylobacterales bacterium | reverse complement strand
ATAAGGGTAGGGGCTCCAAAACTAAGACCGTTTTTGACCGCGTCGATAACGGCTGCTTCGATATCCTGATCGGCATGACCGAAAATCAGCGGTCCCCAGCTCTGCACAAAGTCTATATAGCGATTGCCGTCGATATCATAAAGGTAAGCTCCTTCACCTTTGGCGATAAACCGCGGTGTGCCGCCAACACTGTTAAATGCACGAACCGGAGAGTCAACACCGCCCGGGATTACTTTAAATGCCTCTTGGAAGGCTATTTCACTTTTGTTATAACTCATTTATTGTATCCTTGGGTTTTATCAAAAAGTGATTATACTGTCTTTCAAATTTTAGATATCTTGGAGTGTTTAGATCGTGCGTTATTTGGAGGCATTACTCATTACTATTGTGATCTATGCATTGCTCTTTCTATTATATAGGATGCGGTTTCATGATGTCAAACTTCGTAAATCGCCGCAAGCTCAAAGTGAGACGGTTGTCAAAATCAATATTCGCCAGATACCGGCACCCGAATCTTTAAAATTACCACCGTCACCGCCTGTACAGAGACCCAAAAATGTTTCTGCCAAAAAAGATCCGATAAAAAAAGCTCCAATAAAAAAGGTAGAAGAAAAAAAATCTGAAACTAAAAAATCTGAAATAAAAAAGGTAGTCAAAAAGCAACCTATCAAAAAACAGGAGTCGAAACCAATCGTTAAGCAGAGCAAAGTGGTTCAACCTTCGGAGATGCTTTATATCCCCAATCCGATAATTCAGAAACAAGGAGCAACAGATCAATCAAGTTTAGCTTCTGCTTTAGGAACACAGCCATCGATTCTGGTTAAACAAAGCGTTCCGAAAACACCGAAAATAGCTAAATTGTATGGAAAAAAATTTGATAGTTTTACTTTAAGACAACAAGAGTTTATCGTACAAAATCTTGATGAGATTCAACGAATTACCCAAAATACCTTAACTCGGAGAGGTTATCCTGCCGGAGCGTTAGCCGCACAAACGGGACAAGAGGGGGTTAATGTGGTCTCATTTGATCTCCATCCCAACGGGGATATATCCAATCTGAGGCTTCTTCGTGAGGTTGGTTATCGAGCTTTGGATGAAAATACTATCGAAACCATCAAATCTGCCTATAAAGATTACCCTTATCCTCAAGAGACGACAAAAATTATCTTTTATGTTGAATATACCATTTTTGGTTATTAACCTAAGTGCCGTATGTCAATTAGCTGGATTTAAA
>JACXUN010000094.1 GCA_014763905.1 Campylobacterales bacterium | reverse complement strand
CTTTAAATCAATAATTAATATCATACTCTAAAAATGGTTATGATTTGGTGGTAAAACCACGCTCTAAGTCCCCTTTTTGTATAATCCCCCAATTTCTTTAGAGGGTAAAATTCGATGCCAAAACGCACAGATATACAAACGATTTTATTAATTGGTTCTGGTCCTATTGTGATTGGTCAAGCGTGTGAGTTTGACTACTCCGGTACGCAAGCTGCCAAAACACTCAAAGAGCTGGGATATCGAGTCGTTCTGATCAACTCCAATCCGGCAACGATTATGACCGATCCGGAGTTCGCCGATAGAACTTATGTCGAGCCGATTACCGAAGAGGTCATTGCCAAAATCATTCAAAAAGAGAACGTCGATGCGATTCTTCCGACAATGGGGGGACAGACCGCACTGAATGTGGCAATGAGTATGTATGAACGGGGAATGCTTGATGGGGTGGAATTTCTAGGAGCCAAACCGGAAGCGATCAAAAAAGGGGAAGATCGACAAGTTTTTAAAGAGGCGATGATCAAGATCGGTATGGATCTTCCGGTTTCCCGATATGCCTATACGATGGATGAAGCGATGGAGGTTGCCAAAGAGATTGGTTTTCCATTGATTATCCGTGCGTCGTTTACACTTGCCGGAGGCGGTTCAGGGGTGGCGTATAATATCGATGAGTATAAGCAGCTCGTCAAAGGAGGGCTTGAAGCGAGTCCGATTAATGAGATTTTGATCGAAGAGTCGCTTTTGGGATGGAAAGAGTACGAGATGGAGGTTATCCGAGATCGTGAAGATAACTGTATCGTCGTCTGTTCGATTGAAAACCTCGATCCGATGGGGGTTCATACGGGAGACAGTATTACCATTGCTCCGGCTTTGACACTAACCGACAAAGAGTATCAGCGTATGCGAGATGCGTCGTTTAAAATCCTCCGTGAAGTCGGGGTGGATACCGGTGGTTCCAACGTGCAGTTCTCGGTTAACCCGGAAACCGGACGTATGATCGTTATCGAGATGAACCCACGGGTGAGTCGAAGTTCGGCATTGGCATCCAAAGCGACCGGATATCCGATTGCGAAAGTCGCGACCCTCTTGGCGGTGGGCTTTACACTCGATGAGATCACCAATGATATCACCGGAACGGCAGCCAGCTTTGAGCCGGTGATTGACTATATCGTGACCAAAATCCCACGATTTACCTTTGAGAAGTTCCCGGCGGCGAACTCGACGCTGACTACCTCGATGAAATCAGTCGGTGAGGTGATGAGTATCGGTCGAACCTTCAAAGAGTCGTTCCAAAAGGCATTGGTCTCTATGGAGACCGGTCTGATTGGATTTGATGAGATCAACTGTGATCAGGATAAGTTGGTACGAGAGATTCGACGACCGAATGCTGATCGAATCCGTTATGTGTTTGAAGCCTTTAGACGAGGGATGAGTGTTGAAGAAATTTTTGAACTTTGTAAGATTGATCCATGGTTCCTCTATCAGTTTGAAGAGTTAGCGGCGGTTGAACCGACCATGGATATTGCTCTGCTCAATGATGCGACTCGTTTAAGACAGGCTAAAGCAGACGGATTCTCCGATGCAATGATCGCCCATATCATCAATAAAAATGACGGAATGACGTTCACCGAAAATGATGTCTATAATGCACGAGAGAAATTGGGTGTAATGTTAGAGTACAACGAGGTTGATACCTGTGCGGCAGAGTTTGAAGCCCTTACCCCTTATCTCTACTCTTCGACCAATATTACCAAATTGCCGAAACCAGAAGCAATCAAAAGCGAAGAGAAAAAGGTGCTGGTTATCGGCGGTGGACCAAACCGAATCGGTCAAGGAATTGAGTTTGATTACTGTTGTGTTCATGCCGCCTTTGCGTTAGCCGATATGAATGTTAAGTCGATTATGTACAACTGTAACCCGGAAACCGTCTCGACCGACTATGATACCTCAGATGTACTCTACTTTGAGCCGATCGATTTTGAACATGTGCGTAATGTTATTGAAGTCGAAAAGCCGGACGGAGTGATCGTGCATTTTGGTGGGCAAACTCCGCTCAAATTGGCAAAAGGGTTAACCGCTATTGGAGCGAAGATTGCTGGAACCAGTGCCAAAGTGATCGATTTGGCTGAAGACAGAGAGCAGTTTTCGACCTTTATTCATGAGCTGGGATTGAAGCAACCGGTTAACGGAACCGCATTTGCCAAAGACGAAGCGATGGCGATTGCCAATCGTATCGGATATCCGGTGCTGGTACGTCCAAGCTTTGTTCTAGGTGGACGAGGGATGAAGACCGTTTACTCCGATGCGGAACTTAAACAATATATGGATGAAGCGGTCAGCGTCTCCAATGATGCTCCGGTACTCATTGATAAGTTCCTCAATAACGCCATCGAGTTGGATGTTGATGCGATCTCAGACGGCAAAGAGGTCTATATTGGTTCAGTGATGCAGCATATCGAAGAGGCGGGGATTCACTCCGGTGACTCGGCGTGTTCACTTCCGACTTTCTCTATCTCTGAAAAGTTAGTAGAAGAGATCAAAGAACAGACGGCACAGATCGCTCTAGGGCTAGGCGTTGTGGGACTGCTCAATATTCAGTATGCCATTTTTGAAAATGAGATTTATCTCATTGAAGTGAACCCAAGAGCGTCTCGAACAGTACCATTCGTCTCCAAAGCGACGGGTGTACCGTTAGCCAAGGTAGCGACCCGCGTTATGGTGCAGGGAGATTTACGAGAGTCTTTGAAGTTCTATGATACCTTTAATGTGGTCAACTTCGACAAAAAGATCATGGAGCCAAATCTCAAAGGTCACGTCGCGGTCAAAGAGGCGGTCTTCCCGTTCAATAAGCTCCCGGGATCAGACCTGCTTTTAGGACCGGAAATGAAATCGACCGGAGAGGTTATGGGTATCTCCCATAGTTTTGGTGTGAGTTTTGCCAAGAGTCAGTTCGCCTCTAAAAATAACATTCCATTAAGTGGTAAGGTTTTTATCTCCTTAGCCGATGCGGATAAGCCGTATCTTGGAGAGATCGGTAAGTTGTTTACCGATTTAGGATTTGAGATTGTAGCAACTGGCGGCACGCACAAAGCCCTGAAAACTGCCGGTATCCCGTCCAGCAAAGTGTTAAAAATTTCAGAAGGTCGTCCTAATATAGATGATATGATCAAAAACGGTGAGATCACGCTGGCGATCAATACCAGCGAAGATCAGGGAAGCAAGCTAGATGGAAGAACCATTCGTCAATCGGTCTTAACTGCGAATGTAGCCTACTTTACAACGGTAGCAGCGGCGAAAGCAGCGGCATTGGCGATTGATGAGCTCAAAGCCTCTAACGGGGAGTTGGAGCCAAAAGCGTTGCAAGACTACCTAATCTAATATGCATTGTCGGGATCAAGGGAACCCGACCTACATTTTGATGAAAAATTTGCTTTATTTAACCCAAACTGATACTACTATTGGGTTTATCTCCCAAGATGCTTCTAAAATAGATCGGGCTAAGCAGCGACTTCCTAATAAATATTACATTCAAACTGTTAACGCTTTGGAGCAGTTGAAATCGTTTACCCGTGTACCGACTACGCATAAAAACCGAGTGAGACGAGCGAAAAAGAGTACATTTATTATGCCAAACGGTCAATCATTTCGTGTTGTTAGAGAAAGTGAGCATAATCTATTGTTGGATAGAGTGGGGTGGTTTTATAGCTCTTCTGCCAATTTAAGTGGGGCTGAGTATGATGAGCATTATACCAGAGAGGTTGCTGAAGTGATAGTGACTTTTCCCAATACGTATCGGCAAGCTGCTTCTAAAATTTATCGACTCGGAATGAATAGGATTCAGAAAATACGATAAAAAAATGGCTATCATTATAAAAAAGCGATCTGATTATGAAAAAACTACATATCCTTCTAATATTCCTAATTTCCGCCGTACTTTTCCTACTCTTTAGCGATAAAGCCAATGCGTGGAGCAAACCCTATCTGGCTAGCTTGATAGCCTCACGGGTCAATGAGGTTGAGACAGTTGAGATATTGCAGTATCGACTTGATTATGACCACATTACTCTCGATGCCCAAGTCAATAAAGCAATCGATATCGGTATCGACGGTGATCTCAATTTGCCGTCGCAATTGTTTGATCTGAACTACAGCGTCAAATGGGCAGAGCAAGCGGTTGATGTAGCCGGTAATGCCAAAGGGTCGATCGAAAATATTTTGGTGACCGGTTTGGGTGATGCGTTGGCATCGAAGGTCAACTATACATTGGAGATAAATCAGCAAACCCCTCGAAATATTCAAGTCGATATTCATGAGGGGCAGGTAGAAAAAGTGTTAGCCCTCACTGGACAACCTGATTATGCTAAAGGTCTTTTTGATCTCCACATCGATATGCCAAAAATCAGCCAAACAGAGGGAACCGGTGAAGCCAAATTGACACTCAATCAGATCAAACCGAATGTGAAGCTGTTGAAAAAGGATTTTGAGATTGATCTGCCAAGCACCACGGTGACAGGAACTTTGAACTCCAAATTGCGTGGCGTGGTTGCCTCGATCGATGGAGAGATTCAAAGCTCTTTAGCTAAACTGTATCTGCAAAACGGTCAGATCAATTTGGAGACCATGGCAGTAGTGACGGGATTTATTCTCGATATAGATGAACTGAAAAAATTACAAACACTTACGAAAAGTGATCTCAACGGCAAACTCAAACTCGAAGGTAAACTGCAACACGACAATCAAAAGCTACAGCTTAATATGACAACTAAAAGTTTGGGCGGGACGGCAACGCTTAGTATGTCGGATGATCAACTCACACTCGATATGCAAGGAGTCGTAATCGATAAGATATTGCCGATGATCGCCCAACCGGTCTATCTACAAGGCGAGTTGGATGCCAAAGTTGCATTAAGCTGTCTCAAAAATCTCAATGGGACGGTGACCTTGGCGACCCATAATGCCAAAACGGTTACCAAAACAGTTAACCAAGCCTTTAATCTCAAACTGCAAAAACCGCTGGCTATCCAACTCAATAGTGAAGCAGCAATGGAAAAAGATCAAATTCACGCCACGTCGACGGTCAAGAGTCAAATGTTTGATCTCAATGTTGAGAAAATTCTCTATGATCTCAAGGCATCGACACTCACTGCTGATTATCAATTAACCGCATCCGATCTAAGCCAACTACAAGAGCTGACCAACAGAGTACTGCGAGGCTCTTTGGTCATCGATGGGTCGATAAAACAAGCCAAAACATTACAGGTAACGGGGAAGACGCAGAGTTTGGAAGGGGTGATCGACTTTACGCTCTCGGATAAAGATCTTCATGCCAAGATCGATCAAGTGCCGCTCAAAAATATTTTGAATACTTTGGATTATCCTCAGATATTTTCGGCTCCACTTTCCAGTGTTTTGGATTATAATCTGCAAACTCAAAAGGGTAGACTCAATAGCGAGCTGCCTAATACAAAACTGATCTCCAATCAACTCACCGAGTTGGTCAAACAGGTGACTCAGTTGGATTTGACCAAAGAGGTCTATAATCAAACCGATTTGAATGCCACGATCAATAGAGAGATGATTTATTTTGTTTTTGCTGCCAAAAGTAAGAACAATTATATCACGCTCACCGACGCAAAACTCAATCGATCAACCGACAAGATCGATGCCCGCTATCACGTAACGATCAAGAAAAAAGATCTAGAAGGACAGATCAAAGGAGATGTCCGAAAACCACGAGTAACTATCGATAGTTCGCAATTTTTACGCAATCAAATTGGGGATAAAATAGATAGCTATATCAAGAAAGAGGGCGGCACGAAGATCAAAGATAAGCTCAAAGATTTCGGTTTGGACAACAATCAGAGCCAAAAGGCGATTGATAAAGCCAAAGATTTGTTGAAAGGGTTGTTTTAGAGAGCCATCGATACGGCGGACTTATTGAAAAAATATTATAGATTGTTTATAAATTTGATATACTTTAGCCTAAAAATAGGTAAGATTTGAAAAATCAAAATTCGTAGGACTAGCCGTAGCTAATTCAAGAATTTTATTTTTTGAAGATTGCCTATTTTTAGGCTT
>JACXUN010000326.1 GCA_014763905.1 Campylobacterales bacterium | reverse complement strand
ATATAGATTTTTTCACCTTTATTGACATCAAATGTCAAGGCAATACTATCGGTTTTAGGCTCTGCCGTCACTTCGACGACGGTATCATAATAACCGTCCGCTTCAATCTTTTTGATCAGTTTCTTTTTTGCTGTTTCGATCTTTTTGATATCATAAAGATCTCCTTTTCTCAGTCCCATCTCAATAAAGAGTGCCTCCTCTTCATCGTCGGAACTGTAGCCATTCATCTCTAGTTTTGAGATGATTGACTTCTCTTTAAAATTATAAATCAATCCACCGTTATCAGTAACTGAGACCCAAATATCGGAAAAATACCCCTGTTTGTAGAAGTTTTTGAGAGATTGGTCAATCTTATTTATATCGAACGTATCCCCTACGCGTACTCCTGATACTTCTGTTGCCATATCTTCAGATAGATGAAGAAGTCCGTTATATTCAATCGAATTAATGGTTTGAGCAAGAAGAAGAGAGCTGAGTGCAACAGATAATGGTAGAATTTTTTTCATAAAATTAATAATTCCTTAAGCGTTTGTCTTGAGTCATTCAAATAGCATTAGTGTATCTACTTTTCACTAAAAAAGTGGTATAATACAGCCCAAAATAGGTAGTTGAGCAGAAATTACTATCCATTTACTTAAGGGAGAATTGATGCATATTGGAATAGTTGGTCTCGGATTAATGGGCGGATCTTTGGGTTTAGCACTGAAAAAGTTTCCTCATAAATACCATATCGTCGGCTATGACCACAACTCTACACACCAAACCGAAGCCAAACTGCTCAAACTGGTTGATGAGATTGCAGAGGATTTTGAAACGATCAAACGGTGTGATGTGATTGTTCTGACCGTTCCGGTTGATGCGATTATTGCCATCGCACAGCAACTCACCGATGTCGATGACGATTGTACCATTATTGATTTCGGCAGCAGTAAAGCCAAAATATCCGAAAATATTCCCCCGCAAATACGCCAAAATTTTGTCACCGCTCACCCAATGACCGGCACTGAGAAATTTGGTCCAACGGCGGCAATTGACGGTCTCTATACCAAAAAAGTGATGGTATTCTGTAACCAAGAGCTAAGCGGTGAACTTCAAAATGATATTGCTCTGAAACTTTTTGCCGATATTCAAGCAAAAGTTATCTTTATGGATGCCCGAGAGCATGACCGCCATGCCGCTTACATCTCCCATATGCCCCATGCGGTCAGTTATGCCTTAGCCAATGCCGTCATGCGGCAAGA
>JACXUN010000325.1 GCA_014763905.1 Campylobacterales bacterium | reverse complement strand
AAACAGCTCTCGTTCATCAATCCTCATTTTACTCTCCGTTTCTTTCTTCTGAAAGGGTATCGTAAATGAAAATTGCGAACTTTATTTTACACTATCCTCCTTTTTGAGAAATGCCTATATTATGGCATATTGAGTTCAATTAATTATTGTGTATTACAATAATAGACAATGGGCGAAAGCCTATTGTCTTAGTGCCTATCATAGGTGCTTCTAGTTGTGAAGCTCCAAACTTTAGTCCCTGCCTCTCCATCAGCAACATAAGCCACCTCTACTCTGTAGGTATGACTCGATTCAAGTACGTCCAATGGGAATAGAGCAAAATCATAAGGTGAAAATCTACCATTAGGATCATTGTTTACATCCATATATCTAGTGTTCGTGACCTCAATATTGCCCGCAGACTCATCGTATAGTTTAAAAGATTTGACATCCACATCTGTCACATAGTATGAGTTGAAGGTAACCGATATAGGATTTCCGCTTACTGAGTAGTCAGGTAGCGGATCAGGAAGCTCCTCATAGAATATCCTTCTTACATTTGTTTCTCCACTATAAGGATAACATATGATCTCAGGAGAAAGTGCCCCAAGGAAGTTGATTCTCTCTACTCTTGACCCCATCAAGTGCGGTTGAGACTTAAAGTTGAAGTTTTTCTCAAGCCCACCGATGCCGATTTCATCCAAGAAAGTCCAAAATATTGCTTGACGGTGATAGATCGCAGACATTAACCCATCTATCGACTGATAGGTACTTAGGTTGCCGTAAGAGATTACATCCCCCGCATAAAACCCTTCATACCCTTCATAAAGAGCTCTGTCGGTTGGATTATATCCTGTGAAATAATCACTTGGGTACTCATCATATTCATAGTGTCCCACATCTACATTATAGGTATCTGCAACATCCCCAATATAGTTTTCGTGATTTGCCGCAGCTCTCTCAAGTGCCGAATTATATTTGAATCTCGGCATTCCCACGTTAGCTCTAATGTCATTGATCATATCAAAGCCGTATTGATGATCTGTCGTTCTAGGTGTATCGCTTGATACAAAAGATGTAACAAACGCAGCAGCCTCCGTTTGGCATTCAGCTTCGCTAGTGTATTGAGCGTATTGGAATTCGTCACTATTACATTCTAGGGCACAATTATATGTAGGTGTTTCACTTTTTGTTAAACACGCTGAATAGTAAGTGGTTGTTATTGGGGTGTCCCCGCCCGTACTGCCACCATCAGAGCTTCCACCA
>JACXUN010000324.1 GCA_014763905.1 Campylobacterales bacterium | reverse complement strand
CAAAGAGCTTATCGACAGCAATCTACCACTTTTGAGTGTCGGCACCACATCGACTCGTACGGTCGAATACTATGTCCGCACATGGGAGACCAGTGGGGAAGCCAACCTCTTTTTGCACCTTAACAATCCCCCTCAAAGAGTTAACCATCTCCTCACCAATTTTCATCTCCCTCAATCAACACTCCTAATGCTCGTCGCCTCATTCGTCGGAATCGAGGAGACCCATCGTATTTACAAAGAAGCGATTGATGAAAAATACCGCTTTTTTTCCTACGGGGATGCGATGCTTATCCTCTAATACCATCCCCCATTAACCACATGTGTTTAGCCCCCCCTGAAAAACTCTAAAAGCCTCCTGTTTTAGGCACTTTCAAAGCTATTTTTACTTATAATTTCGACCATAAACAGAGGGTGATTAACCCTTCATTTCTGGTCGAAACAGGTTGAAAAATGGTTCGTAAAAGTGCTTTGAGGAGGCAGGCTAATTTATTCTACGGCTCACTGATTAATATGCTTGATGCAAATGATCCATTAATTGCATTAGCCGATGCAATTGAGTGGAGCGTGATTGAGAAAGAGTTAGAGAAATATTACGACCACTCCAATGGTCGACCAGGTAAACCGATACGGTTGATGGCGGGGCTGTTGATGCTCAAACAACTGGAAAATCTTTCCGATGAGAACGTTGTCCTTCAATGGAAACGCAATCCTTACTACCAATACTTCTGCGGGATGAACGATTATTGCTCATCCCTTCCGTGCGACCCGACAGAGTTAGTGAAGTTTCGCAAACGTATTGGGCAAAAAGGGTTCGATGTGATATTTGGTGCAAGTGTTTCATTGCATAGTGAAGCTGCCGAAGAAGAGCGTGTGATTATCGATACAACGGCACACGAAAAGAACGTCACCTATCCGACTGATAGAAAGTTAGCTATCAAGATTATCGACCGCTTGCATAAAATTGCCAAGCGTGATGGGGTATCACTGCGACGCACCTACATCAAAGAGATCAAGGAGCATCGAATCACACTACGTCTCTTCCGTCATCCTAAAAAGAAAAATAAAGCGGCATTGGCGATGAAGCGACTGCGAACCATTGCAAAAACACTCATTCGAGATCTGGATCGTCACTTTGATGATAAACAGCATAAGCGCTATAGTGAAGAGTTTTATCTGTTTATGCGTGTGCTCCTTCAAAAGAGAGCTTCACGTAACAAGATTTACTCCCTCCATGAGTCACATATCTACGC
>JACXUN010000323.1 GCA_014763905.1 Campylobacterales bacterium | reverse complement strand
CACAAAGAGACAGAGCAAATATTTAAAACAAACTTCATAAACGGCATGGTTCAGCTAGTACCAGTGAGTAATCAAACAGCTATGGAAAAAATAGAGCAAGGTCTCAGCGAATTTGCTAAAGAATTAAAAAGACAAGGGTTTTAAAATGGAATCAACACAGTTAAACTGGCTAACAAATTTTATTTGGGGTATTGCAAATGACGCACTAAGAGATCTTTATGTCAGGGGCAAGTATCGTGATGTTATTTTGCCAATGACCGTTATAAGAAGACTAGACGCAGTTTTAGAGCCTACAAAACAAGCCGTTCTCGATATGAAAAAGATGCTGGACAATGCAGGCATCACAAACCAAGACGAAGCACTGCGTCAAGCAGCAGGACAGGCGTTTTACAATACCTCGCCTTTTAAACTGCGTGATCTCAAAGCCATAGGCAATGTCCAACGCCTCAAGGCAGACTTTGAAGCATATTTGGATGGATTTTCCCCTAATGTACAAGAAATCATCGAAAACTTTGAATTTAGAAATCAGATCCCCCGTCTTTCAAAAGGGGATGCCCTTGGAACACTGATCGAGAAGTTTTTAGACCCGTCATTAAACCTAATGCCGACACCGATTTTAAACGGCGATGGCTCCGTCAAAATCCCAGCGCTTGATAACCATGCCATGGGTACGATGTTTGAAGAGCTTGTGCGAAGATTTAACGAGGACAATAACGAAGAAGCAGGTGAGCACTGGACGCCAAGAGATGCCGTTAAACTTATGACCCGTCTTATGTTTGAGCCTATAGCAGATGCGATCACTGCTGGGACTTATCAGTTGTACGACTGTGCCTGCGGTACTGGTGGGATGCTCACCGTTGCAGAAGAGACTTTACAAGAGCTAACCGTGGGTAAAGAGATTATCACGCACCTTTACGGGCAAGAGATCAATGCCGAAACATACGCCATTTGTAAATCAGATATGATCTTAAAAGGAGAAGGGGCAGAGGCAGACAACATCGTCGGCGGGCCAGAACACTCGACCCTCTCAAACGACGCTTTTCCTGCCAAAGAGTTTGACTTTATGCTGGCAAATCCTCCATATGGTAAAAGCTGGAAAAACGATTTAGAACGCATGGGCGGAAAAGACGGCATAGTGGATCCTCGTTTTATCGTACAGCACAGAGGAGAAGAGCTTTCGCTGCTTACACGATCGTCTGATGGACAGCTACTCTTTTTGGCAAATATGGTTGCCAAGATGAACCACTCCAC
>JACXUN010000322.1 GCA_014763905.1 Campylobacterales bacterium | reverse complement strand
GAAGCCTAAAAATAGGCAATCTTCAAAAAATAAAATTCTTGAATTAGCTACGGCTAGTCCTGCGAATTTTGATTTTTCAAATCTTACCTATTTTTAGGCTTCTGTGACTATGATATCCCGTCGAACTCAGGTTAAAGGTAAATGTGAATGAGTATTGACTACAAAGCAGAAATTATACGATTAAAAGAGAAGCTTCCTGTGACACTGGTCGCCCACTATTATCAACGTGATGAAGTATTTGAAATGGCAGATATTACCGGTGACAGTTTGGAGTTAGCAAGACGATGTAAAGCAGATGATAATCCATGGGTTGTCTTTTGCGGTGTCGGCTTTATGGGGCAGAGTGTCAAAGTGATTGCACCGGAAAAGCGGGTACTTATGCCCAAAATTGCCTGCTGTGCTATGGCACGTATGATTGATGGTTCCTATTTTGATGATTCGGTCAACTATATGGTAGAGCGGGGCATTGCCAAAGAGAATATTTTACCGATTACCTATATCAATAGTGATGCCACAGTCAAAGCCAAAGTCGGAGAGATGGGCGGTATGGTTTGTACCTCTTCTAATGCTTACAAGATTATCGAAAAAGGGTTAGAGAGCGGCAAAAAGATTCTCTTTGTCCCAGATCGATGCTTGGGACAGAACTTTGCCCACTCAATGGGACTCAAATCGTGTGTTATTGGAGAGGGTGAATGTGATCCGCAAGAAGCCGATATCATCTGTTTCAATGGTTTCTGTTCGGTACACCAGCTCTTTACCGTCGATGATATCGAGTTCTATCGCAATCGTTATCCGGGAATCAAAATCGCCGTCCACCCGGAGTGTGATCCTGCCGTAGTACAGGCTGCCGATTTCGTCGGTTCAACTTCTCAGCTGATTAAATATGTCAACGACCTCGACCCCGAACAAAAAGTCGCCATCGGAACCGAGTACAATCTGGTCAATCGAATGCGGCAAGGCAATACCTATGTCCTCTCCTCCACCAAACCGGAGTGTCCGACGATGAATGAGACCACATTGGAAGATCTCTATAGAACCTTGAAATCGATTGAAGATGACCAACCGATCAATGAGATTTTTGTCGATGAACATACGGTGAAGTATGCTAATTTGGCATTAGAGCGGATGTTGGCGATTAAATAATCTATGATATCCCGTCGAACTCAGGTTTATAGAAAAGAGAACCAAAATGATTATGTTAAAAGAAAAATTTATAGATGCCGTGGTAGCCGAAGATGTAGGACGGGGTGATT
>JACXUN010000321.1 GCA_014763905.1 Campylobacterales bacterium | reverse complement strand
TGAATTAGCTACGGCTAGTCCTACGAATTTTGATTTTTCAAATCTTACCTATTTTTAGGCTTCTGTGACTATGATATCCCGTCGAACTCAGGTTTATAAGTTTACCCCCTTTTTTTTTAAATTTTGGCTTAAATTTGAGGTGTAGGGTGGTGAAATTTTTTCGAGAGGGAATCATGGGATTCATTGGTCTTCAAATGTAATGTGTGACATGGGTCGGGATGCCCTCATCCTGACATTGGCTTGATATGCCGTTGATATTTTTGTCGGGCAGAGGGCAGCCCGACCTACGCGACTCCATCCAACAAAAGTATGGTAAGCTCTTCCAACGGCAATGACACCTTATCCGAAAACTGCGACGCATTAAAGGTTCGCTGACGCTTGGCAAGGCGTGCGGTGTTGATAATAATCTTTTCGATCAGTTCAGCTTTGCTATAGTATCCGTCAAAATAATCCAAAGTCTCTCGTATCCCGATCGCTTTCATACAGTTGGGAGCTCGGGTGTATTTACTCTCCAGATAAAAAATCTCATCGATCAATCCCCTCTCGATCATCTGATGCGTACGAATTCGGATACGCTCACGCAGCACCACTCTATCAACAACGATCTCATAGATCGGCAATGCATCCGTAATAACCGGTTGAGGCGGATTGGCTTGGAAATAGGCGGTTGGGGTTAAGCCGGTTTCAAAATAGAGATCCAGCATCTTCTCGATACGATAGCGGTCGGTCGTCTCAATATTTTGCATATAGCTTGGATCGAGATCATATAAAAATCGGTGAGCTTCGGGTATACCGGCAATTAAACATTGATGCGTTTTTTCTTGACTTGCTTCTCTAATATTCGGCATTGTACTCATCCCGTCAATTAAGCTTTTGAGATAAAAACCGGTTCCGCCGACAATCACCAGCGATTTCCCTTCTGCTATCGATTGTTCTCTGGCTTGCCGATAGAGTTTGATAAAAATCGTCACATCAAACGGTTCATCGGGATAGATCACATCGAGTCCGAAGTGGGTAATCCCCTCCCGCTCGGCAACCGTCGGTTTAGCGGAGACGATATCGATCTCTTTGTAAATAGCCAACGAATCGAGTGATAGGATATTGGCATTATATTTTTTGGCATACGCAATCGCCAAAGCGGTTTTACCGGAAGCAGTGGGACCAATAAGGGCAATCTGTCTAAATTTATTCATGCGAAATTATATTATTAATAACCTGAGTTCGACGGGATATCATAGTCACAGCTATGATATCC
>JACXUN010000320.1 GCA_014763905.1 Campylobacterales bacterium | reverse complement strand
ATACAACCTCGCGGTGCCAAAGACACCTATGCTACCATCGTATTTGAACCGGAATATGTAGAGGGATTAAGAGATCTGGATGGTTTTTCGCATGTCTATCTGATCTATTTTTTTCACAAGATGAAAGAGTCCAAACTCAGTGTGATTCCGTTCAATGATCCGACACATACACCTTGCGGTGTTTTTGCCACACGAACACCCATTCACCCTAATGGTTTAGGGCTTTTGGTCGTTAAGTTGATTAAGGTAGAGGGAGATACGGTGACGATTAAAGGGGTCGATATCCTTGACGGCACTCCGCTGATTGATATCAAACCTTATATCGAAAACTTTGATAAAATCGATGATGAAGTCCGTTCAGGATGGATGCAGGCAAGCAGTACTGAAGTTGCAGCCAAACGCTCCGATCATCGATTTGTTTAGATGAGAAAATTACTCGGTAATCTCTCGATCATTGGTTGGTTGAATCGGTCGGTTATTCTCTTGTCCGATCTCTTGGTGTATCGCTTCGATTTGAACTTTGGAAGCAAATATCGGCTCTTTCAATACAAACCATTGTACTTTTTCACTACATGGAGGTGTGGTTAATGACCCCATAAAGTGATAGTTGTCTTTATGCTCAGGCATCATCATTTTCAAATACTCTTTATCAAATAGCAACTCTTTAGCTTTGTTGATCTCTAACGGAAAGCTATGAATAATCTTACTTAAAGTCGGGTTCTCTGCCCCTTCTGTGAACATAACAGCAATGACGGCCAACTTTCCATCCGCTGAGGCATGAACAAAATGTGCCTCCATCGGGAATCCATTACCGTTGACATGGTTTTCACTTGGGGTATGGAAGTGGAACTGCTTCAACGTATACGGTACACCATCAATGGTAAAAGTATCACCGTTTTCCATATTGACCTGAACGGTATGACCATTGTTGATAATATCATGTGAACCTTGTGTATAAGAAAGTTCCAATGGTTGCTGACTCTCTTTATTTGGGATAATATCAATTGGTGTTTGCTCTTTCCCTTCAGCACACATGTGATAAGTCTTATCCAAATTTCCCCAGTTAGCCGGTCCTTCTTTTCCTTCATAACTCCAATGACTTGGATGGGCTACCTCTTTTTTGGCTTCCATTTTAGGTTCGTTCTGGCTACATCCCGAAGCCATAAAAAGTGTCGTAAACGCAATCGCCGAGAGAGTGATTAGTTTTTTCATTTTAATCCTTAAGTATCTAAATAGAAGCAAATTATAATCATATATTC
>JACXUN010000093.1 GCA_014763905.1 Campylobacterales bacterium | reverse complement strand
GCCGTGGTCTATTATGTGGTGCATCATGTACGCGAGGGCTGGAATATCTTATCGGTCTTTCTGATCTTTTTTGCATTGCAATATCTGGTTGTTCCTCTTCTATTTATCTTAAACGATACCCTATTCTTTTTGGAGTTTCCTCCTCTGGATCTGCGGGTCAATTATCATGGACTGGAAAAGTTTTACAGTTTTGAATCGTTTGTCGTGGTGGCTATTTTTTTGAGTTTTTTGTTTGCCGGGGTTTGGGCAGTCAAAGAGAGAGGGGGAGATGTCTATCAGCTTGAAGAGCGTACCTTTACACTCTTTCGGCAAAAGGTGAGCTGGGTATTGATGATTGGACTCTTTTTGGCTTTACTTTCGTTTGTTTCTCTCTTTTTGTACGCCAGTGCGTTTGGCGGTATGGAGCGGGCGATTGAGGTCTCCAATATTGTCCGCTCCGGTTTCGGTAAGGATGTCTGGGTCAATCCCCAATATGTCTTTACCAGCCGATTTATCCCTTTTTCTCTTTTGAGTATTATTCTCTTTTTTCTATTACAAAATCGAAGAACTCTTTTGCCTTGGTTGATGCTCTATCTTGCTTTGGGGGTAGCAATTTTTTCTCGTTTTGTACTGTTTAAAAGCAAGCAGGCGATTATAGCTTTGGCGCTGCTCTATCTTTTCTATCTCTCATTAAAAAACCGCAAGAGCTATCTGAATGTTTTTGTGATTTTCTTTTTGATAGCGGTTTTTTTGATTCCGGGATTGGAAACTTTTTTGGATACGGGGAAGTTTGCGTTGCCGGAGATGAATAGTTTTATCCAGCAACTGCTCAATATGTTTGTCTTTTTTAACTTTGATCAAGTCTCTCTGGAGTTTGCACTCAATAAAACATATGATTTTTTCTATTTTGAAGATTTTTTGAGCGGTATACGAGGGTCGTATGTGCCGGAGTCTTGGTTAACCTTTTTGGATCAGAGTACCATGCTCTACAATACCTACAATTTTATGGGAGAAGAGTGGATGACGGTTCCTCCGGGTGTGGTAGCATTTGGCTACTACAATCTCGGTATTGTCGGTGTGGTCATAGTCGCGTTTGGTACCGGTTTTTTGATTCGTAAATTGGATCTCTTTTTCCAACGCAATATTGCCTTCGCTCCCAAGCTGATGATTGTCTATGCCTTTGTCATGACTCAGGCGTTTACGTGGGTGCGAACCGGTATACCCAAATTTGCTTTTTATAACACCACCATTACGGTACTCTTGATGATTATGCTGATCGGATTTACAAGGCGTGTGGTGCATCGAGGTGAATGGTGAAAACATATTTTCTGATTAACTCGCTGACCAATGGTGGGGCGGAGCGGGTGGTGCTAACGCTGTCCGAAAAATTTCTATCACAAGGCGATGAGGTGACGATTATCTCACTCAATCGAAATGATCGCTATCCCGTTCCGGAAGGGGTAAAGATGGTCTACCTGAGTGAAATGAACGATGAGGGCTCAGGGATAGTCCGAATGCTCTTAATCCCTTACTATGCATGGAAGTTACGACAGTATAGCCGACAACATAAAATAGCCGTGATTCAGAGTCATTTAGCCCGTTCCAATTTTGTCAATGTACTCAGTAAACTGTTCGCCGCTCCCCACCAAACACAGTTGGTGAGTCACGGAATCGCTTCAGAGTATCATCTACAAGGGATGCTGGGGAGAGTCTATCTGGGGTTGATGCGTTTTTTTTATGCCCGTGCCGATCTCTTAATCTCTATCTCTCATCGAATGCGGGAAGATTTTCGGACGCTCTTCTCCTTTACCAATCGTCACATCGTTCTGCATAATCCCTATGATATTGAGCGTATTCGTCAACTGGCTGAGGAACCGGTTACTCCAGATGAGTTTGTTTTTAAACCGCATGTACGGTATCTGATCGGTGTAGGTAAACTACTGTCTCTCAAACGGTATGAAGATATTATTGAAGTTTTAGTCAAGCTGCCAAAAGAGGTAGAACTTCTTTTACTGGGTAGTGATGGGGGAGAGTTGAATCGACTTAAGCAGCTAGCTGTTGAGCGTGAACTCTCATCTCGTGTGCATTTTTTAGGGCATGTTGCCAATCCTTTTAACTATATTCGTCAGAGTGATCTGTTTATTTTGACCTCACGGACTGAAGGTTTTCCTAATGTGTTGATTGAAGCCTTAGCGTCCCAAACGGCAATTGTTTCTACCGATTGTGTAAGTGGTCCGCGAGAAATTTTGGCTCCTGATACCAATATCCATACCTTGTTGACCGATAAGATCGAAGTGGCTCAGTATGGACTACTCTATCCGGTAGGTGATCAAGCTTTGCTTTATGAGGCAGTTATGCATCTGCTAGATAATCCCCTTTTACGCGAGCAGTATGCACAACAAGGCATCAAACGAGCTGAAAATTTTGATATCGGTAAGATTGCCGATAGCTATCGAGATATTTTGCAAGGAGTGTAGTGATGCGATATCTCATACTATTATGGATCAGTTTGAATGTTTTATCGGCTCAGAGTCAAATTCCGGCTTTCCCGGGAGCCGAAGGCGGCGGTGCCTTTTCCAAAGGGGGACGAGGCGGTATCGTTTATCAGGTTACCAATCTCAATGACAGCGGCAAGGGAAGTTTGCGTTATGGTTTAGAGCAATTAAAAGGACCGCGTACGATTGTTTTTCGTGTGGGCGGCTATATCCATCTCAACAGTGCCATTCGGGTGAAAGATGACGGATTTATTACCATTGCAGGGCAGACCGCACCGGGAGACGGTATCACCTTGACGACGGTCAATTCTCCCGAATGCGTTTTTATGTTTACGCGTTGCCATGATTTGACGATACGTTATTTGCGTATCCGCAAAGGGGGAACCAAAGCAACCCAGCAGATGGGTTCAGGCTTAGTGATTTATGAATCAGGAAAAAATATTATAATCGATCACTGTTCTGTGAGTTGGGCAAGTGATGAAAATATCCAGATGTTTATTTGGGGTGACAATGTTCCCGAGGAAGGAATGCATAACATTACCCTACAACACACTATTTCAGCGGAAGGACTCAACTATGCACAACCGGCAACGGGATTGCTCACCGGCGGATCAAAATATGTCGAAAAGATGACCGATATCTCTGTTCATCATAATCTCTTTGCCAATAACAAAAACCGTAATCCGCTGCTGAAAGTGGCTTCCGGAGATATTGTGAACAACATTATCTATAATTGGAGTTGGTGGGCGACCGGTTTGGGAGGCGGTATTGAGGTCGATATTATCAATAATCAATACAAACCCGGTCCCAATACCAAAGATAAGGGGCGAGGCGAAATTGTCTTTAAACCGTACGAAAAAAATCATCCACGCCCACCCATGACCGGTATCAATAGTATCCCTTCTATTTTTATCGAAGGCAATATCGGTATCCATAATAATGACCCAAAACAGGATAACTGGGACGTAATGCTGGAACAGACCAATGATCAGTGGGCCTATCCGATTATCAACGGTAAACCTACGAAAAGCAAAGTCCCTAAGCATTATCAGCGACATCAAGCAAGGGTGTTGGATGCGCCAATTGGGTTAACCCCTACCAACCGTTTGGAGAAAGAACTTCTAAGAGAAGGCGGTGTCGGAGCATCAAAACGTTTAAATGATCAGGGCGAATGGGTCATGCATCGTGATCCGATCGATCAACGTATTTTGGCGGAGTATCTGAATGGTCAAGGGGTATTGGTGCAGAAGGTTGATGATGTGGGCGGATGGCCGGTTTATGTCGGTGTGGGAGACTATAAGTATGTGGCGGAACGCGATTTTATCCGTCATCTTCAAGCGTATCAGCTTGATCAGGGGGAAGCATATGTTGACAGTGATGGAGATGGGATGCCTGATAAGTGGGAGGATCGGTATGGATTGGATAAACACAATAAACGGGATGCCATTATGGACAAAAATGAAAACGGTTATGACAATTTAGAAGAGTTCTTAAATGGAGCCAAACCCTAAGTATAAAAAACATATTTAGGGAGGTGTGAGAAGATCGTTAATTCAATAAAAAATGTAATTTTTTATTTTAAAATGTTGCGAAAAGCACATAATAAAATTTTTTATAACAATTAATGTGTTACTATTAGATAAATAAAATATAACCTATTTTACAAAGGTAGAGAAAATGAATACACGTATGAAATCGTACCCTTATCCAATAGAGTATGAGATATCCAAAACGCAATCAGCTACACTTATTTTATATAGATTATTTGATCTGTTTTTTTCGTCAATTGCGATTTTGGTGCTGGCACCGTTATTCTTAACCGTTGCCGTAATCTTGAAGGTGAAGAATGATGACAAAGTCTTTTATTTACAAGAGAGAATAGGACGTGGGGGGAAACCGTTTTATGTCTATAAATTTACAACAATGGTTAAAAATAGTGAGTCCATGGGGAGTGGAACCATTACCCTGAAAAATGATTCTAGGGTTTTTCCATTTGGAAAATTCTTAAGAAAAACAAAAATAAATGAGCTTCCTCAACTCTTTAATATTTTTAAAGGTGATATGAGCATTATTGGTCCTCGACCGCTTCCGATGGAGCGTTATCGTACCTATAGTGATGAAGTCAAACGCAATATCAACAAAGTGCTTCCGGGACTCTCCGGTATCGGTTCGGTACTCTTTAGAAATGAAGAGGAGATTTTGAGTAAAGTCAGTGCTGAGGACAAAGTCAGCTTTTATGATAATGTGATTGCTCCGTATAAAGGGGCTGTAGAGATTTGGTTTGTGCAGAACTTGAGTCTCTATCTTTACTTTATGACGATTCTTCTTACCGCTTTTGCAGTGATTCGTCCGAATACTAAAGTAAACTATCGAAAACTTTTCAAAGATCTTCCGGTACCGCCTAAAGAGTTGGAGGGGTTGGTTTAGGTCGATGCCCTTAGGAATCGATGGCTTTAGCCTCGCTTATGTTTTTTCGTGTCGGGATTAGGGGAACCCGACCTACTTGTAATTGATCAGTGTATCCTGATACTCTTTCCACTGTCCGATATCATACCATGACTTTTCCGCCACCGGAAACACTCCGACTTTGCCGTTTTGATTGATCTTTTCGATAAGATCGGTGATATGATAAAACTCATTTTCGGGAATCTCTTGAATCACATGCGGCTCTAAAATATACATTCCTGTATTGACCTGAAAGGTAAACTCCGGCTTTTCAATCATACCGATTAGATGTCCTCCTTTTTCAGTCTCCATCACCCCGTACGGTATACTGACATGCTTGATGGCAGAAACGACGGTGATATCGTTTTGATGCTCTTTATGGTAGTTATAGATATCGGCATAATCTTCATCGATAATAATATCACAGTTGGAGACAAAAATGGTCTTTTTGAGTTGATCTCGTATGAGATGGAGGCTGCCAATGGTTCCTAACGGTTTATCTTCGGTAAAGTAGGTGATCTGGCATTTCAGTGACTCTTTCTCTTTGAGATAATCTTCGATCATTTTGGCTTTATAGTTAACCGAGATATAGAACTGCGTCACTTGATGCTGCATAAAATTATCGATAATAATTTCAATGATCGGTCGTTCTCCTACTGGCACGAGCGGCTTGGGAATAATATTGGTAATCGGTTTCAGCCGACTCCCTTTTCCGCCTGCCATAATCACCACATCCACATCCAGTCTATCTAATGCCTGTTTCTTTTTAAAGAGGTCATTCCAATAGTAGATATTGACCAAGTTTTTCTCATCATCAACTACCGGCATACAGACAATCTGTTTATCTAGCATCACCTTTTTGATATTGATGAGTTCATCACCGATATGAGAGACCAGTACATCTTCTCTCATAATGTCAGCTATATCAACTTGATTGATATCTTGATTGTCGATAATGGCTCTTCGGATATCCCCGATGCTCAGTAATCCGACAAACTTGGTTTCATTCATTACGATCAATAGGTTGATATTGGCATCGTTCATCACTTTCAGGGCGTCGATAATTTTGGCATTGATTGAGATAATATTTTTGTATTTTTTATTGATCTGATTAAGTTTTTGTGTCATCGACTCGATATCTCCTGTGCAATTGATTATTTAACACATTTAATTTTACTCTTTATATATAAAATTAATTGTAATGATTCAGTAAATAATTATAAATGTTTTGATTGTGTTCTGAAA
>JACXUN010000092.1 GCA_014763905.1 Campylobacterales bacterium | reverse complement strand
AAAAAATAAAATTCTTGAATTAGCTACGGCTAGTCCTATGAATTTTGATTTTTCAAATCTTACCTATTTTTAGGCTTCTGTGACTATGATATCCCGTCGAACTCAGGTTATTTAAATGCATAGAAGAAATTAATGGGATAAAGGAGGAGAAAATAAATTAAGCTCTTATATGCATTCCCACGCAAAGCATGGGAACGAGGTTGAGTGATTAGTGGCTCTTGCTCACAACCAGAAGCATTTTGATGTTGATCATTACGAATCGAATGGCTTGCCAAATAAGGCAAGTTCTAAAAAATCTTACAAATTTGGTTGGTACCATTGTTGTAAAGTTTTGATCGTACGGCTTTACTCTCTCTTCAATTTGTTTCATTGGGGTATCTCCTTATTTAAATTATTCTGTTTAAGTGGTGTCATGTTATTCTGGGATCAATGTCCAGCCCGGCTTAAGTTTAGCTTTATAGATAAACATATGGTGAAGAATATGCTTAATCCAGTGTCCGGCAAGACCAATTTCACCGAAGGTATAATCAAGATCACGTCCAAGTCCCGGATATTTTTCAAAGTCTGGAACAACAGGATATACCGTTAGAGCGGCTGCTGTACCAGCAGTAAGATCTTTACCGGCAGAAGCAACACACGCTGCACCCATTTCTGCCATAGAGGCTTCATGTAATGGAGCATCCGGACCTTTGTTGATTAGATCACAGATAGAGCGAGCTACGGTTTTACCTATAATACCTGATGGCATACCGGTTCTTGGCGGTGTAGGGTTGATCGGTGTTCCGTTTGGTGAACTCATTGGTTTAGAGATCAAGTGCGGTGGTGCAAAGGCGATACCACAAGCAAAGATATTCTTGTACATTGGGTTTTGATACGTTCTTGGCCAGTCGCTTGCTTTCCACTGATCGTAAGGTTTTGGCGTATAATCTGCATCAACTTTTAGGAATCCGTTTGGAGCAAAAATTTTGTCTGTCATATCAGAACCATCAGCCGCATATGCTTTAAGACCGACACCGGCAAACGGTGGAATCAACATTGCGAAATCGAAAGGCTCTTCACCTTTACTTCCGTCAAGTAGTTCATACTCAACTTTACCTTTTTCTACTTTGCTAACATGTGCACCGATAATCCAAGGAATCCCTCTCTCAGAGTAGAGTGACTCAGCAAATAGTCGTGAACTCGCAGCATAACCACCACGCTTCATATGAAGTCCACCGATACCGAAGTCTCCAAGGAACGACTCGTTAGAAATCCACTTGATATCCAACATATCCCTTACACCGGCTTTGTTTGCCTCATGCTCAATGTTGAAGATATACTCAAATGCAGCCCCTTGACAGGTACACATACCGTGTCCAGTACCGACAAGAATCTTTTGTCTCTCACCCGCTTTTGCTTTTTGGAAAACTTTTTGAAGCTCTTCATTGGCATGAACCGCATGGTCAGCGGTACAAACAGAAACGGTATTGTTTCCGATTTGTGAACCTTCACCTAGACCTGGAGTTGCACCGAAGTTAAGTTTTGGTCCGGTTGCGTTGATTAGATAATCGTAAGTAATCTCATCTTTTTTACCCTCTTTACCGGCTTCAGTTGATTCAATAGTAATGAAAGGTGTCGCATCCCCCTCTTTTCCTTCCGGATGAATCGATACCGCTTTCGCTTGTCGATAATCAATACCGGCTTTTGCGTATACTGGTGCTAAAGGGAAGACAACATCCTCTTTCGTCATCTGTCCAACACCAACCCAGATATTTGATGGAATCCAGTTCCATAGGCTATTTGGTGTGACGACCACTACTTCGTGTTCGTTTCCTAGCCATTTTTTTGCAAATGTTGCAGCGGTGTGTCCGGAAACTCCACCACCCATTACTACTACTCGTGCCATTGCAGTCCTTTAAATAGATTTCTTTTACCACTTATTATAGATTCAATAAATTTAAATGAATATTAAAAATAGCAAATTTGTAACAATAAAGTATAATTAATACACAAAATGCTTTATTAAAATAATTTATAGTTATAAAGGCAATAAAGTTATCTTCTCTTATAAAATTTCATATGTTTAATAATAATTTTTTATGTTTTATTAAATTTAAGTTAAGAGCTACTTAGATGAAGATTAAAGCATATTTCCCCTACAATTAGTACCATATTATTAATTTTTGGAAATCTATGAAACAGAATATGCCTATATCTTTTATTAAATTTTTCTTGTTATTTCTTATATATATGGATATTGGTTGTGCCGGCGTGTGGAATAGCCCTCACCTTGCCTCCAAAAGCAGTGAAGCGGTACTCTTTAATCCCTTTAGCATTTCACCCAAACATTTGGATCCTGTCGTCTCATATAGTGCCAATGAGTGGGAGATTATCAGTCAAATCTATGAACCGCCTCTCCAGTATAACTATCTGAAACGTCCCTATACTTTGGAGCCTTTGACCTTGAAAAAGATGCCGGATATCCGTTACTATGATCGCTCCGGCAGAGAAGTGGATTCGGATAGTAGAAATATTGCATTTTCTGAATATACTTTAAATATACGGGAAGATGTGCGTTATCAAAACCATCCGGCTTTTGTCAAAACCAGTGAGGGAGAACTGTTTTATGGAGCATTGGATGAACAATCATTGCTTGAGGTGACCTCTCCGGCAGATTTTTCCAAACAGGCGACCCGACAGCTGGGAGCCGAAGATTATGCCTATGCGATTAAGCGGATGGCAGTACGGCAGTATCACTCTCCGATACTGGACAGCATGGCAGAGTATATTGTTGGACTGAAAAGCTTCTCGGAAAAGATTACGGAAATCGCCAAAGAGACTAAAAAAACCGGTGAGAAATTGGATCTCCGTCAGTACTCTATCGAAGGGGTAAAGGTTATCGACCCATATACCTTAAGCATTAAGCTAAAGGGAAAATATCCGCAATTTCTCTACTGGTTGAGTATGAACTTTTTTGCTCCGATTCCGTGGGAGGTTGATCTCTTTTATCAACAAAAAGGATTGATCCAAAAGAATCTCACTCTCAATTGGTATCCGGTAGGAACCGGTCCCTATATGCTGGTCGAAAACAATCCTAACCGACAGATTCGATTGATGCAAAATCCAAACTATCATGATGATTTCTTCCCGGCATTAACACCAGAAGAGGCAGAGCAATCGACACTGCCCAAAGAGCTGCTGCAAGAGCAGGGTAAAAAGTTACCCTTTATCAAAGAGGTTGTCTACTCCTTAGAAAAAGAGAGTATCCCCTTTTGGAATAAATTTCTACAAGGCTATTATGATGCCTCAGGGGTAAGTTCCGAAGCATTTGATCAAGCGGTGAAGGTCTCATCGAGCGGGGACATGGGGCTGAGTCAGAGTATGAAAGATCGCGGTATCTCCCTTGCCAGTGCGATTGAACCTTCTGTGTATTACACGGCATTCAATATGGTCGATCCAGTCGTGGGAGGCTATAGCCAGTCGGCAAAAAAATTGCGACAGGCGATCAGTATCGCTCAGCGTGAGGAGGAGTATATCTCGATCTTTCTTAATGAGCGGGGTATCGCCGCACAAGGACCGATTCCGCCGGGGATTTTCGGGTATGAAGAGGGAGAAGAGGGAACCAATAAGGTGATCTTTGAGTGGAAAAACGGCAAACAGATTCGTAAACCCATAGAGGTTGCCAAAAAATTATTGGCTGAAGCCGGTTATCCAAACGGTATCTCGAAAAAAACTGGAAAACAGCTCACCCTCTACTATGACACCACGGCAACGGGTCCCGACGATAGAGCTTTGTTGGATTGGCGGCGAAAACAGTTTGCCAAATTAGGTATCCAATTGGTGATTCGTGCCAGCGATTATAATCGATTCCAAGATAAAGTCCGCCGCGGTAAAGCCCAAATCTTCTCATGGGGATGGAATGCCGATTATCCTGATCCTGAGAATTTCCTCTTTTTGCTCTATGGGGGGAATGCATCGGTCAAGACCAATGGAGCCGGAATCAATAGCTCCAACTATCAAAATCCGAAATTTGATCGGCTTTTTGAGAAGATGAAAACAATGGAGAATACACCGGAGCGGCTAGAGATTATCCGACAGATGTTAAAGATTCTCCAAGAAGATGCTCCGTGGGTTTGGGGTATCCATCCGAAATCGTTAGGACTCTATCACGCATGGTATCACAATGTCTACCCCCATGCAATGGCGATGAATACGCTTAAATACAAACGTATCGATGCACAGCTCCGCTATCAAAAACAGCAAGAGTGGAATCAACCGATTTTCTATCCGATTCTTTTGGTACTGGCAGGGGTGGTGTTAATCGGCTATCTGCTCTATCGAGCCTATCAAAACCGACAAAGAGCGGTGATCAAAGGAGACCAATAGATGTTAGCCTACATTATCCGACGTATTTTATACGCTATCCCGATCCTCATTGGGGTCAATCTGATTACCTTTATGCTCTTTTTTATGGTCAATACCCCTGATGATATGGCACGCAGTCAACTAGGAGCTAAGCAGGTTACGCCTGAGATGATCGAAGCGTGGAAAGCCGAAAAAGGGTATGATAAACCGCTCTTTGTCAATACGGAAGCCAAAGGAGTGGGTATGGTTACCGATACGCTTTTCGTACAGGAGTCGATGAAGCTGTTTACCTTTGAGTTCGGTTTTTCTGACAACAATCGAGACATTGGCAATGATATTCGTGAACGGATGGGACCGAGTCTGGCGATCGCTCTGCCGACTTTTTTGATTGGATTGGTGACCAATATCTCGTTGGCACTATTATTGGTACTCTTCCGCGGTTCGGTACTCGATACCGGTATGATGGTCGTAGCGGTGATGATTATGTCGATTTCGGGTCTCTTTTATATTATCGCCGGGCAGGTACTCTTCTCCAAGATATGGCACTGGGTACCGATCTCCGGTTTTGAAAATGGCTGGGAAGGGGCGAAGTTCCTTATTTTGCCGATTATGATCGGAGTGTTTGCCGGTATTGGTTCAGGAGTGCGTTGGTACCGCTCTATCTTCCTCGAAGAGATTAACAAAGATTATATCCGAACCGCCCGTGCTAAAGGACTCTCCGAGATACGAGTACTCTTTGGACATGTAATGCAGAACGGGATGCTGCCGATCTTGACCGGGGTGGTGGTCGTTATCCCGACACTCTTTATGGGAAGTCTGATTATGGAGTCCTTTTTCGGGATTCCGGGATTAGGAAGCTATACCATCGATGCGATCCACGCCCAGGATTTCGCGATTGTCAAAGCAATGGTTTTCTTGGGTTCGGTGCTTTATATTGTGGGGTTGATTTTGACGGATATCTCCTATACGCTGTTTGATCCGCGGGTGAAACTTGGATAGATTTCTAAAGTATGCTTTAAAATATATAGAATATAATTTATAAAAATGAAATTGGACTTTAACATGATAAAGTATATACGAATAAACAGATACGAATTATTCAAAGTATATCATTAGATTTTATGCGCGATACCTATATGGATAAGCTTATATCTCCTAATCGTTTGGTTGGGTTAGTGGGGCAACGAGGCGTTGGTAAAACCACGCTTTTATTACAATATCTAAAAAGCCATTTTAAACTCAGTGAGTACCTCTATTTCTCTGCTGATGATGTTTATATTATCAATAGCTCCATTTACGACATTGCAGAAGAGTTTGTGAAATTAGGAGGGAAGGTCATTGTGATTGATGAGATACACAAGTATAAAAATTGGGCAATAGAGCTAAAGAGTATCTATGATTCATTTCCTGAACTGATGATACGTTTTTCAGGCTCTTCTGCCATCGAGATTACCAATCCTGATTTTGCCAGACGCTACTCTATGTATCGAATGCCGATTTTTTCTTTTCGGGAGTATCTGGAGATCACTCAATCGATTGCGTTACCGGTTTATTCATTGGCATCTATCCTTCACAATCATGAAACTATTGTCTATGAGATTATGGAGAGGTTGATCGATAAAAAGATTCTGAAACTCTATGATGAGTTTATCGATGTGGGGGTCTATCCTTTCTATTTTGAAGACCAAGCCAAATACATTGACCGTATTCATGAGACCATCAATACCGTTTTGTATAAAGATTTAGGACGGCTCTTTCATATTCAGCCTGATAAAATTGACACACTTAAAAAGCTGCTTCTGACTATCTGTGTCTCGAAACCGCTTGAACTCTC
>JACXUN010000091.1 GCA_014763905.1 Campylobacterales bacterium | reverse complement strand
CTGTTCTGATCGATCTGTCCGGCTTCGAGTGCCTTATTGATCATATTCATGGCAATCCGGTCTTTGACCGAAGAGGTCGGGTTCATAAATTCGCATTTACCCAAGATAGTAGCTCCGGCTCGTTCGGAGAGCTTATGGAGTTTGACTAGAGGGGTATTGCCGATTAGTTCTTCGATGCTATTGGCTAACATGATTTGCCTTTATAATGAATTCTTCTTCAAGACAATAATAATCTTTCGGGCTTTAAGAGAGTTTAAATGGTTTAAATATGGCATGAAAAAGTGTATAAGAAAATACAGTTAATTCATTAAAATGTTTATCGTTATTTTAGGATTTTTAGGTATAACATTGCTTTAGGGAGAGGAGCTGTATGGGGTATCGGATTAGGAAAAACCAGTTATTCTAAATATCCAAATTATAATGCCGGTACCTCTATTGTCATGAATGTTGGAACAACAAACTCTATAGAATTGGCAGAATTCGGTATTGAAGCAGAATTAACTCATACCATTACTCCGATTAAAGTCGATCCTGCCATTGCTTTTCATGAGGTAAAAGTGATGACTTTTGGACTCTATGGCATCTATCGATATCGTTTCACGGATCGCTTTTATGCTAGAGCCAAGTTAGGATTAGTCAATTATGACTATCGCTGGGATTATGGTACCAAACATACTCATGATCGAGATGACAACAGCTTGAGTATCGCATTTGGGGCAGGAGTCGGAGCCTATCTCACCGATACGACACGTCTATATGGTGATTATATCTTTGTGGATGGCTCGGATTTGAAGCAATTTAATGTAGGTGTGCAGCAAAGTTTCTGAGTTTGGAATATTTCAGAAATATACCGAATCCGTAGGGTTGGCTTCAGCCAACGCAAACCTAAATATTGCATGAAATGTGGGCTGAAGCCCACCCTACGCAATGCTATATTTCAAGGTTTCTCCGGCATACATCGGTATGACATTGCCGTATTTTGCCGGAACCACAAACGGTTTTTTCTCTAAGGTAACGATTTTCTTTGGTACCGTAATATGTTTATAAATCTTCTTAGCATTATCGGAGACAAACTTTTGTAGATTTTCAATCGTTGAGTGCTGTTTAAATAGATCGGCTAGGACTTGCAACGCAATCGGAGCGGTAAAGACACCTGCTGCACAGCCGCATGCCTCTTTGGCATGTTGCGGATGCGGAGCAGAATCGGAACCAAACATCACTTTTGGGTGAGCTTCGAGAGCGACTTTGCGTAACGCTTCACGATCTTCCGGACGTTTGGCAATCGGTTTACAGAAGAGGTGCGGTTGCAACATTCCTCCGGCGACATCATCCAATGTTATCAACAAATGGTGTAAGGTAATGGTGGCATAGAGATTATCAAATTTATCCAACGCTTCTACACTGGCTTTGGTCGTAATGTGTTCCATAATGATGGTAAGTTTCGGGAAAGCCGTAGCGAGTTTTTCATAAATGGCAACAAATTCGGCTTCTCTATCCATCACAAAGCCATTGGTTTCCCCATGAATACAGAGTGGGATTTCAAGTTCACTCATCGCCTCTAGTGTAGGACGTAACTCCTCGATATCAAATCCGCTTACTCCTCCCTCTGAGTTGGTGGTAATACCGGCAGGATAGAGTTTAATCGCGGTTAACTCATCTTTGACAGATTCCAAAAATGCTTTGGTATAGGTCGGCTTAAAAAAGAGGGTCATATAGGGGGTAAAGGTATCGTTACCGATTGCCTCTTGGATACGAGCTTTGTACCCGATAAGCTCCTCTTTGGTCGTCACCGGCGGTACAAGATTGGGCATAACAATGGCTCCGGCAAAAGTTTCGCTGCTCAGCGGGGCAACGGTTTGAAGCATTTCACCGTCTCGTAGGTGGAGGTGCATATCGAGTGGGGAGTGTAACGTGATGGACATAGCATAAAACCTTGATCTATAAAGTATGGCATTTATTTTGCCAAAAGTGTGGTTAATCTTGGATTCATTCTGCTCTGTTTATGTTACAATAAAGGTAAATATCCACAATATGAAACCGATAGAAGTAAGGGAGAGATCATGAAAACAGTAACAGTAATCGGTGGCGGATTGGTATCGGAGGAACAATCTTCGGGGCGATCTGTACGACCGATTATTTGGAAGATTGGGAACATCTCTTGCTGGAAGCGTATCAAGCCCAAAAAGAGGCAGTAGTAGAGAGCTATCTAACCGTACTGGAAAAGAGTACCCAAATATTCGCGACTACATCGCCTTTGCCGAAGTAGGAACGGCTAAAACGATGCAGCGTTATCTCCGCACCCCAAACGGTACAGCATATGGTTTTGACCCCGGCAGTGAGCAGTTTTTCCGTCTGCTAAAGGTCAAATTCGATAAGTTGAACAATCTCTACTTTGTCGGAGCGTGAGTTATGGGTGGCGGATTTACCCCGGCGATTTTATCGGGCGGGATGTGTGCCAATGCCGTTAGGAATAGGCATCGTAATCTTTAATCACATAAAAGAGATTTTGCTCTTTGGGTAAGATCCAATATTTGACGGTCAGCATGGTACGGCTCAAACAGAGCAGTTTAGGCGGCTGATACGCAATCACCGGATAATCAATTCCTCCAGGGAAGAGTTGATTGCATCGGAGTATCCGCAGGCTGCTTTGGAGCAGGGCTTTATCGGGGCGATTGAGTTCAAACTGCCACTTGGCATACTCCGAACAGGTGGGATAGTAGCGGCATGAACCGGGTAGCATTCGGGAGATATATTGATAAGCATGGAGCGGGGCGAGATAAAACTTTTTGGTCATGGGCAGAATGTTAACTAACTTTTTATTAAAGGATAATTTTATTTAAATCATAAGATTTTATCATAAAAATAAGCTATCTTTGTATACTATTATATACTCGAAAAAACGGGGAGGAGTATTATTGAAATATATTACCGTAACGTTGTTATTAACTTTTTTTGCAGGATGCAGTGTAGAACAAGCACCTCAACCCAAAACACCCGAAACCGTTCAAGCGATCCCGGAGTGTGAACCAAAAATCGTTTACCAAGATCGTATCGTGGTCGAAGAGAAACCGGTAATCCAAGAAAAAATCGTTTATAAAGATAAGATCGTTTACAAAGATCGCGTTGTCTATAAAGATCGACCGATATCCAAAACGACGAATACCAAAACCGACAAGCCGATTATCGGGCGTATCGAATATGTGACGATAGTATCCGCCAAGGAAAAAGGCAAAGCTAAGATCGATACGGGAGCCAAGACCACTTCGGTAGATGCCCGGGATATTGTACGATTTGAACGCGACGGCAAGGAGTGGGTGAAGTTTAATCTACTGGGTAAATCGATTGAACGACCATTGGTCAAAGATATACTCATCAAGCGGCATGGAACCAAACCGCAAAAGCGTGCAGTGGTAAAATTGCGGCTACGGCTTGGTGATGTATCGAGAAATGTACTGGTGACATTAGCCGATAGAGATCAATATATCTATCCGATTTTGGTCGGACGTAATTTTCTCAAAGATACCTTTGTGGTGGATGTGAGTCAGACTTTTATGGTCAAATCCAGTCCAAAAAAAGGTAAAAAGAGATAATGTCATCACGTTTACAGATTATCCTCTTTACACTCTTCCTTACCACGATTGGAATTGGTGTAGCTATCTATAAAGCCTTGGTTTTGGAGATTCCTTTTACACCCAATGAAAATACCTCCATCTATCGTGTCGGAGCCAAGATCACGTTTAACGGTACTGATAAGCCGATTAAAATCTCATTGGCTCTTCCCAATGAACAAAGCGGAATCAAAATCCTCTCCCAACAAGCCGCTTCACAAGGATACGGCTACAATGTTTCTGAAACCAAATACGGTCAGCGAGCTGAATGGGCGAAACGTAAAGCATCGGGAGATCAGAGTCTCTTTTATACCATTGATGTGGTCGTGGATAGGAATCATCAGGTCAAAAGCCCCAAAACGGTTATCATCGATCAAGAAGAAGAGACACTGGATAGCTGGGATAATCAGACTCGTGATGCCGCCAAAGCGTTGCTGGCTGAAGTCTATAAACGTTCGGCTGATCCCCATTCCTTTACTGCCGAATTGATCAAACGGCTTAATGAAAAGCAAGGTTCACAAGCGGCTACACTCTTTACCTCCAAAGAGGGGGGCAGTTTGGAGAAAGTGGTCTATAAACTGCTACGTTATCAAGGTATCAATACCCATCTGGTACGGGGTTTGATACTCGAAGGGGGACGTAGAAACTTGCATCTCAAATCCTATATTGAGACCTATGACGGCAAAACATGGCAGCTCTTTAGTGCCCAAAAAGGACGCATTCTCAAACCGCAAAATCTCTTTATTTGGCAGCGAGGCGGGAAGTCCCTTTTGGATTCGTTTGGAACGCGTAATGCGGATGTAACTTTTTCGATTACACAGCGGAGTGTTCCGGCAAAAAAATTGGCTCTTGATGATGCCCTCTTAAAAGGGTCGATGCTGATTGATCTCTCACTCTTTTCTTTGCCGACTTCAGAACAGAATGCGTTTAGACACATCTTATTGATTCCGATTGGAGCCTTGGTGGTGGTCTTTATGCGGATTATTATCGGGATACGAACTTCGGGAACCTTTATGCCAATTCTTTTGGCATTGGCGTTTATGGAGACCAAACTCTTGACTGGATTGCTGCTCTTTGTGGCGATTGTTGGAGTGGGATTGATTATACGATCCTATCTATCGCATCTGCATCTTTTGCTGGTGGCGAGGATATCCGCGGTGGTGATCGTGGTGATTGGGATTATGTCGATCTTCAGTATTTTGAGTTATAAACTGGGGATCAATGAGGCGTTGACGATTACCTTCTTCCCGATGATTATTTTGGCATGGACGATTGAGAGAATGTCCATTCTATGGGAAGAAGAGGGCGGAAAAGAGGTCTATATCCAAGGAGGAGGTTCGCTATTGGTCGCAGTGTTGGCGTACTTTGCGATGAGCAATGATATGGTTGCCTATCTGAGCTTTAACTTCTCGGAGCTGCTCTTGGTAATTCTATCCATTATTATTCTACTCGGACGCTACAGTGGATATCGCCTCTTGGAGCTGGTACGTTTTAGTCCGGTCAAAGAGTTCTAAGATGTTTAGTTTTGTCTCACCGAAAATGCTTCGAGAAAAAGGCATCTTGGGGATGAATAAGCGAAATATTCACTATATCGGGCGATATAATGAACGTAAAAACTTTCCCCTTGTTGATAATAAGCTCAAAACCAAACAGATTGCACAAGCCGCCGGGATGGCGGTTCCTTCGATGATCGGTGTTATCCGTAATCAATCCGAGATTCCGCATCTCAAAAAGATGTTGGAAGGAGTGAACGGATTTGTGGTCAAACCGGCTCAGGGAAGTGCCGGTAAAGGGATTATCGTTATTGTGCGACGTGAGGGGAATGATTTTATCAAACCCAGCGGTGAGCGGCTGAGTCTGCAGGATATCCAAAAAGATATCTCCGGTATCCTCAGCGGACTCTACTCTTTGGGCGGTAAGTATGATACGGCGATGATCGAGACACTAGTAGAGTTTGATCCGGTATTTGACCGCTACTCTTATGAGGGGGTTCCTGATATCCGTGTGGTGGTCTATCGAGGCTTTCCGGCGATGGCAATGCTGCGTTGCTCGACCAAAGAGAGTGACGGCAAAGCCAACCTGCACCAAGGAGCCGTAGGTGTAGGAATCGATCTGGCTACCGGTCGTCCGATCAATGCGGTGCAGCATGGTCACCCGATTGACAGACATCCCGATACCGGATATGATTTCTCTGAACTACAGATACCGCATTGGGATCGTCTGCTGCCGCTGGCTGCCTCCTGCTATGATATTACCAATCTCGGATATCTCGGGGTCGATATGGTATTGGATAAAAATCTGGGTCCCTTGATCTTGGAACTCAATGCGAGACCAGGATTGGCAATCCAGATTGCCAATCGGCAGGGGGAACTGACACGGTTTGATCTGATCGATAAGCAGTCGATGGATTTAAGCGTCCAAGAGCGAGTGAAGTTCTCTGTGGAGAACTTTTCAGCCTCAAGTTTTTTATAACATCTTTTTAACCTGAGTTCGACGGGATATCATAGTCACAGAAGCCTAAAAATAGGTAAGATTTGAAAAATCAAAATTCGTAGGACTAGCCGTAGCTAATTC
>JACXUN010000319.1 GCA_014763905.1 Campylobacterales bacterium | reverse complement strand
TTGTTACTCTCGTATGCATTCCCACCGAGGACGGATGGGAACGAGGAAAAACGGAGCCAATGGAACCGGAGACGGTATCAACCCGATCAAATTGGATTTTGGCACCATTGCCAGTGGAAGCGGAGTAAAATGCGGATACTTTGAGGTAAAACTTAAATAGTATCGTGGATTTCACGATTAGTCGATACTTTGTTTGTTATAATTGGGAAAAAATTTACAAAGGGGAAAACTTTTTATGATCCGTATTTTATTCATCGTTTCAATCTTTTTGGGAGTGGTTCAAGCCGAAGCCAAACGCTATTTTATACAGCTTGGGAGTTTTCAGCGGCTATCGGTCTTAGATAACACGATCAATAATCTACCTGTGTCTTTACGCTCCCATATCGTCGTCGTCCGTTCCAATCAATGGTATATCCCGTTTGCATATCACTCTCCCGATCGTCCTGCACTGGAGCGTGAACTATCTGCCTATCGACGATATTTTCCTGATGCCTTTATCAATGACTCAGACTATATCCTGATGCATCCGGTGGTGCGTAACTATGTACAAAAAATAGCTCAATCTCAACCACAACCTCAGATACAAAAACCGGTACGCATCTATACCTCTCCTCAACCCAACTACCAGATACCGCAGCGTAGACAAAATGTGGCGATTTCGGAAGAGGATTTTACCATGCCGGAACTCATCATAGAGAAACAAGCGGTAGCCCTCCCCACTCCAACCCCTGTTGAGGAGCGTCCAAACTACTTTACCAATGAGATGCTCAGCGGCCATCAGTACTATTTAGCCTATAAAAAGACGGAAAACAGTCCCAACCTGCTGATCAGGGCTACCTTTGAAACCCATCAAGTAACCTATCAACCGATTATCGGAGATATGCAATTGATGGTAGCAAACTATATTGTGGATGATCACAAACTCTATATGTATGTCAACCAATTTTCACGAGAGGGAGCCTACTCTCAGATCGAAGAGTATCGTTCCGATCATATCTTGGTATCCAGCTGGTCAAAAGGTAAGAAGCTCAATACCTTGCGGTACTACTACGACCTTAATGCTGCCAAAGCCTATCTCGGCGAAGAGAGTAGCCAAGATGCGCTCTCACAAGCACTGGAACGTCAAAATAAGCCGTGGGAGATTGAGTAGATAAATAGGATTACATTCCTATTTTAAAACAAAAACGTTAAAATCTCCTCAACCTCTTGATATCCTTTTCGACAAACCATATACCCTTCTTTATCGATTATGACTATAGAGGGAAATAGAT
>JACXUN010000318.1 GCA_014763905.1 Campylobacterales bacterium | reverse complement strand
TAAGCTGACCCCCATTTTCAAACAACATGCTAAGATAACATTTTATATATAGGAGCATAAGAAATGGGAGCAGCAAAGCGTAAAGCACATACACCAGAGTTTAAAGCCAAGGTAGCATTGGAAGCGATAAAAGGTGAGAGCACCTTAGCTGAACTATCAAGTAGGTTCGGCGTCCATGCCAATCAGATATCCAAATGGAAAAAAGAAGCTCTTGAGGGGATGAGTAATATCTTTTCAGGAAAGAGCGTCAAGAGAGACGATGCACATGAAAAACAGATTGAAAAGCTCCATGCCAAGATTGGTCAACTCACAGTAGAGCGCGATTTTTTAGAGAGGGTCTCCAAGCTGTGAGCAAGGCAAGGAGACAAGAGATGATCGTGACAGACGATAAAAAGTTCAGTATCGTTAAGCAGTGTGATCTGCTCAGTATCAGCCGAAGCAGTATCTACTACACTCCAACAGGAGAGAGCGCGCTTAATCTCAAACTGATGGAATTGATCGATAAGCAGTTCCTTGCTACCCCATGGTATGGATCAAGACAGATGGCTCGTTATCTGCGAAGAGAAGGATACAATATCGGACGCAAACGGATACGCCGATTGATGCGTAAGATGGGACTATATGCCATCTACCAAGAGCCTCAAACAACCATTGCCAATCCTGAACACAAGAGTTATCCTTATCTTTTGCGGAACCTTGAAATCACCAGACCCAATCAGGTATGGTGTACAGATATCACCTATATCCGTATGGGCAAAGGATTTATGTATTTAGTTGCCGTCATGGACTGGCATTCAAGAAAAGTACTCTCATGGAGACTTTCCAATACGATGGATACAGACTTTTGTATCGCAGCACTTGAGGAGGCGATTGAACTATACGGAACGCCTGAGATCTTCAATACCGATCAAGGCAGCCAATTTACAAGCTTGAGCTTCACGGAGGTACTCAAACAAAACAATATCCGCATCTCCATGGATGGTAAAGGAAGATGGATGGACAATGTATTCATTGAACGCCTTTGGCGTTCACTTAAATATGAGTGTGTTTATCTACATGCATTTGAATCAGGATCGGACGCAAAAAGGAGAATCGGAAACTGGATAGTGTATTATAACACCCAAAGACCACACTCCACATTTGGAGATAAAACCCCATTTGAGGTATACTATGACCTGCCGATTAACGGTACGATTGGACACGCGGTAAAGGCAACGGCTTAATCATGTCGTTACACCTTAATTTCACTGTATTGTTGTTTGATTTTTGGGGG
>JACXUN010000317.1 GCA_014763905.1 Campylobacterales bacterium | reverse complement strand
AGTGTTGCATTAGTCGGTAAAGACGGCGGTCAAATGGCTAAAGATGCAGATATTGCTATTATAGTGCCATCTAACTCCACTCCTCGTATTCAAGAGGCACATATACTTATAGGTCACATACTGTGTGATATCATTGAAAAAGAGATTTTTGGCGAAGGTGTTTAAACTCTTATGAATAGGGCTCTCTTCTTAGATAGAGACGGTGTTATAAATATTGAAAAAGAGTATCTCTATAAAATAGAAGATTTTGAATTTATTGACGGTATATTCTCTTTATGCAAATATTTTCAAGAACAAAACTATAAGATAATCGTCGTTACGAACCAATCGGGTATAGCTCGAGGATATTATTCGATAGACGATCTGCATCGACTTACTGAGTGGATGAAGCAAGCTTTTTTAAAAGAGGGCATAGCTATTGATGATCTCTATTTCTGCCCTCACTATCCATCTATAAGCGGTGAGTGTTCATGTAGAAAACCAAAACCGGGGATGCTGCTAGAGGCTGCTTCCAAACATAATATCGATCTCTCACATTCAATCATTATCGGAGATAAGGAGAGGGATATTGAGGCCGGTTTAAATGCGGGGCTTAATGAGTGCTATCTCTTTGATGAAGCGGGAACGGTGACAACGTCAAAAGCTACACGAATTGTTCGCTCATTAAAAGAGATTTGGAGTTAATATGTTGATACTCAATGTCGGCGGTACATTTAACAAGATATATAATCCACTTGATGGCTCACTTGAAGTGCCATACGATAACAGCGCTATTGAAAACATATTGACCTCATATATGGATGAGAAAAATATAGCCGGTGCTATCTATAAAGATAGTTTGGATATGACCATGGATGATAGAAAGATGCTGGCTAGCATTATTCATGCATCGAATGAGACTCAATTTATTGTTGTTCATGGAACTGATACGATGAAGCTAAGTGCAGAGTTTTTGCATGAAATCTTTGTCGATAAAACGGTTGTCTTTACCGGTGCCATGCGTCCATATCAAATTAACAATACGGAATCAGCGCTCAATTTAGGAATGGCAATCGGTTTTATGAAGGCAAATCCCCCATACGGTATATATATCTGCATGAATGGATTTATCAAGCCTTTTAATGAGATAGAAAAAAATAGAGCATTAGGAAGATTTGAAGTTGTCTGAAAAAATAAGCTGTTCACATTGTCATCTTGAGTTTGACAAATCGATGATGATTGAAGATAGAGGTCACTACTTTTGCTGTAACGGCTGTCAAGGTGTCTATCACCT
>JACXUN010000003.1 GCA_014763905.1 Campylobacterales bacterium | reverse complement strand
GCTTTAAAACTTATGGGGTAGGCGACGGGGCTCGAACCCGCGACAACCTGTGCCACAAACAGGTGCTCTACCAACTGAACTACGCCTACCAAAAATTTATTATATTTTTAAGTTCAAAAACTAGATGGTCGGAGTGAAAGGACTCGAACCTTCGACCCCCTGGTCCCAAACCAGGTGCGCTACCAGACTGCGCTACACTCCGTTTATTAAAAGCCTTTTTTAGATACCTCTTAAAAAGGAATGCAATTATATTTAAAAAATATTAGCTTGTCAAGAGTTTTTTTAAAATTTTTATTTTTTTATTGTTAATTTAAATCAAAGTCTATTCTCTTCCACTTTAAGCTGTTCAACCCTCTTGTCACCCTCTTCTCTATAAAAGGCAACAATGCCTTCATTATAGCCGTAATAGAATGTGGTTTTACTACTATCAGTCTGGCAGTAAACTTCTAAAACATTATAAAACTCAACCCCTTTGATCAGTGTACTTCTATAAAAGTTTTCTACATCACAATAGTCGATAGCCGTCGATTGAAACACATCTTGATCCCCAACCTTAACAAAACGCTGTACGGTTATCGGTGCTTCATTACTCTTTTCTATCTGAAGCGTATTTTCATATCGTGTCATGCTAATAATATCTTGACCACTCTCACGCACTACTCTATCAATATCTAAGACATTAGTCGTTTCGACCAAATAATCAACCTTGTTTCCGTTTTCATACACATCATAAGTGACCTCATAACTGACATCCGGTGTCATATAGTTCCACATATCATAAGGTTCATCCGTAGCCTCATCAATATTGGTTCCGCATCCAACTAACATTAAGGAGAGTACACTCAAAGGTATCAGAAAATTTTTTCGCATCACACATATCCTTTTTCCACTATGATAGCACAATCATATAAAAGGAGTGTGTGCTAGTTGTGTACCTTTATCTGCGACGATAGGATAACGCTTCGAGTAGATGTTTTTTCTCTATTATGACTGCTTGATCCAGATCGGCAATGGTGCGGGCGACCTTTTTGATACTCCCGATACTTCGATGCGATAATCCAAATCGATCAATCGCCGAAATCAACACCTTTTCCGCATCAGTGGAGAGTTGGCAGAAACGTTCAATCTCCTCTTCTAACAGTTTGCCGTTGAGATTGGTTTGCCCACGTTCTTTTTGTCGGATGAAGGCTTGGTTGACCTGTTTTTTCATCGTTTGGGAATCGATATCTTGTTTATCCTCAACACTCACCTCCTGCATCACCACAAAGAGATCAATCCGATCCAAAAATGGATCCGAAAGCCGATTCTTATATCGCTTGATCTCCTGTTCACTGCAGCGACACGCTTTTCGTTTCGACAGAAGATTCCCACACGGACACGGGTTCATCGCCGCAACAAACATAATATCGGCTTCATACTCCACTTTGGAGTTGACTCGGGAGATATTGACTCGTTTATCTTGCAGTGGTTCACGCAGAGCTTCCAAGATATTTTTGGAAAAGTGCGGCAACTCATCAAAAAAGAGCATTCCCTTATGAGCTAAAGCGACCTCACCGATCTTGGCTTGGAAAGAACCGCCGCCGAATATCGATGCCGATGTGGCGGTATGATGCGGCGAACGTATCGGACGAATCGCCTGAAACGTTGGTGTTGTACCATCTAAAAATTGATGTTTGGCAATTGCCAGCATATCTGCTTCCCGTAACGGTGGCAAAATATCTTTGAGTCGTTTGGCGATCATGCTTTTACCACAGCCCGGACTACCTTCCATAATGAAGTTGTGCATTCCGGCAGCCGCAATCAGTGCGGCTCGTTTGGCAACCCCTTGTCCTTTGATATCCAAAAAATCCGATCCGATCTCCTCTTCATAGTAGTATATCTGATCAGCCACCGTCATACTCAGGGATTGATAGCTAAAGGCTTGGGTAGCGGCTTGAAAGTTTTTATTTTTCAAGACACCAATCGCCTCCTCCAATGTTTCCACGGGGATAAACTCTACTCCGGCGATATGACTGAGATGAGGCATCGCGGCTTTAGGCACCATGGCTCGTTTCAATATCCCCTGCTCTTTGAGCGAGAGAATAATCGGGAAGAGTGTCGAACTGCTCTTCACCCGACCGTCTAATCCCAATTCACCAAAGACAAACAGATCTTCCTCTTCGATGCTCTCTTTTTGCAACGCGACCATCACCGCAATAGAGAGATCAAAGTGGGTTCCCTTCTTTTTGATATCACTGGGACTGAGGTTGATCGTGATCTTAAGCGGAGGAAATTTAAATCCATTGATCAGCAGAGCCGATTTGGTACGCTCTTTTGCCTCTTGGATATCACTACTGACCAATCCGACCACAGCAAATCCAGGTAGCCCTTTGGTGAAGGTCGCCTCCACCTCAATTGGTTTGGCACTCAAACCATCCAGTGTAGCACTCAGAAGACGGTTTACGATAACATTTTCATCAGGTTTTTCATTATGGGGTGGAAGATTACCACTATGACTATTTTGACTCATGGGGCTAGTATAACATAAAAAAATCCTCTATGTTTAAAATATGTCAAATTGTAATATAAACCTGAGTTTGATGGAGTAATATAGTCACAGAAGCCTAAAAAAAGGTAAGATTTGAAAAATCAAAATTCGTAGGACTAGCCAAAGCTAATTCAAGAATTTTATTTTTTGAAGATTGCCTTTTTTAGGCCTCCCTTCGGGTTTTACGAGGTTTCCCATAGACTGTGTTAGATTTTTTTTGAATTAGCTTTGGCTAGTCCTGCAAAAATCTGCCTTGTCTATAAAAAACCTCGTAAAACTGTGGCTATATTACTCCATCAAACTCAGGTTATTTTAAGGAAGTATGAAGATCGGTGTCCCATCCGGTGTCAGATCCCACATCTCATCCATGTCTTCATTGGTCATCGCAATACAACCCTCTGTCCAATCCAATAGCATCGGCATCCATGATCCAATCGGCGAAAGTTCCCAACTGGTAGGGGTTCCATGAATCATAATCATTCCTCCCGCTGGATACCCAATCTCTTTGGCTTTGGCTTTGTCTTGTGCATTGGGATAAGAGATATGAATCGATTTATTATAGACTTGACTGTATTGCCGCCAATCCAAGATATAAACCCCCTCCGGTGTCTTCATATCTCCTTCAATCTCTTTGGCTCCATCTGGCATCACACCGAGTGAAACATGGTATCGTTTAAAAATAGTTCCGCTACTAGAGAGATAGAGCATACGGGTTGATTTTTTGACAATCACCTTATCTGCCATCTGCACCGCTTCAGCAGCACAACTCAATATTATAGAAAGAGAAATTAGCATAACCCAACGAACCATTAAAATGAACCCCTACTGTTTAATTTTATGGTAGATTTTATCACACTCACTCTGAAGAGCGTGCAAATCTCCGCTATTATCTATCAGATAGGTGGCTCGATCTCTTTTGGTTTCGATATCCATCTGGGCATCGATACGTTGTTCTGCCTCCTCCCGGGTCCATCCATTCCGTTTCATTAACCGTTCTAATTGAATTGCACGCGGAGCATAGACTACAATCACCCGCTCTATCGGATAGCGGTTGGTCTCATAAAAAAGCGGTACATCCACCAAATAGACCGCACCCAATCTATCCAATGCTTCAGATTGCCGTATAATCTCTTGACGGATAAGCGGATGAACTAAGGCTTCCAGTTTAGCTTTGGCTTCATGATCCCTAAATACCAATGCCCCCAAAGATTTGCGATCGACTACTCCCCCCTGAATATATTCTACTCCGAACAATTCGGCAATTTGATCCCGCTGCTTATCCAATACCTGATGAGCTACCGTATCGGCATCAATTACCGCTACACCATAGGACTTAAATATCTCACTCACTGTACTCTTTCCGGTTGCAATACCGCCAGTTAATGCTACTGCATAACTAAATGCCACTTTCTCCCCTTATCGTTCCATTATTTATCAGAACATTGAATCAAAAAAAAATTTTTAATCAAATATACTTATTTTTAAAAGAAAAATACTATAATTTTACCTAATATTTTAAAATTAAAGGAGGTTTTATGCCGTTTTCTCCAGAGAAGAGAAAAGGTACGCTCAGCGGTATCATTTTTGTTGCGATTTTTGCTGCTGCTGCGATCTTTGTCTCTAATTTTGCATTTGTCCAATCACTGGGTATCTCTCCACTGGTTATCGGTATCGTTATGGGTATCTTCTACGCCAATACCCTTCACAATCAGACACCCGAAGCATGGCAAGGGGGTATCACCTTTTCCGCGAAAAAAATCCTACGCTTTGCGATTGTATTTTATGGATTTAGACTCACATTCCAAGAGATTATCGATGTAGGGATGGAAGGTTTTCTTGTATCGCTTATTATGTTAGTGAGTACATTTATCTTGGGTACTTGGGCAGGGAACAAACTTTTCGGTATGGAAAAAGACACCTCCATGCTCACCGCATCAGGAGCCTCGGTGTGTGGTGCAGCCGCCGTCTTGGCAACCGAACCGGTACTCAAATCAGAAGAGTACAAAGCCGCTATCGCCGTCTCAATGGTGGTTCTCTTCGGTACGATCTCTATGTTCCTCTATCCCGTACTCTATACAGCCATTATCGAACCGGCTACTGGATTCCTGCATATGACCGCTAAAGAGTTTGGTATCTATATCGGCGGAACAATCCATGAAGTGGCTCAGGTAGTTGCAGTACCGGCTTCTATTCCGGGTTCGCCAAAAGAGATGGCAGATGCAGCCGTTATCGTTAAAATGACACGGGTCATTATGATCGCTCCGATGTTGATTATCCTCGGTATCTACCTTAGCTATACCGCCAAGAAAGAGGGCAAAGAAAGTGCCGGTGCCAAACTGGTTATACCATGGTTTGCCGTTTACTTTATCGGGATGGCAGGATTCAACTCTCTTCACCTGATTCCGGAGAATATAGTTTCGATCATTAATGAAATCGATACCTTCCTCTTGACCATGGCAATGACGGCTCTGGGTATGGGTACCCGTTTTGCAAAATTTAAAGGTTTGGGATTGGCTCCGATCTATACCGCACTAAGTATGTTTGTATGGTTGGTTATCGGCGGATTCATTATCACTAAATTGGTCTGTGGCTCTTTATAGAGCTACTAACCTGTTACACTTCTCAATCTTAAATTTAATTTAACGCTTCTCTTCATACTTAAATGTTATAATAAGCTTCGAAAACCAAACCACCAAAAATGAGAATATATGCTATATAAATATAAAGGTATCACCAAAGAGGGCAAAAGTGCCAAAGGAAGCATCGATGCCTCGACATTCGATGAAGCCAAACGCAAACTCAAAGCCAAAGGAATCTTCTATCAAGATATCCGTGAAGCCAATGCGGTCACATTCAAAAATTTCTCAACACGAGAGATGCCCGGACCGTTGCTAAGCTCCTTCTCCAAAGAGCTCTCCTCCTATCTCAACTCCGGTATGGCGATCCTCACCGCTATCAGACTGATCGAAGATCAACATCAAAAAGAGAAAAAATACGCCACCTTCCTAGCCTCACTGCGTACCATGATTGAAGAGGGTAAATCGCTCTATCACGCCCTCACCTCTCAAACGGTTTATCAACTGCCGGACTTCTTCCTCCAGAGTATCAATGTCGCCGGACAGAGCGGGAAGATGGTATCGGTACTGATTCAGATGGGTGACTTCTTCTCCACCCAAGCCAAGATCAAAAAACAGGTCAGCAACGCCCTTGCCTATCCGATGTTTATCTTTGTCGTGGCGATTGGTATGGTTGGATTCTTGATCACCTTTGTCGTACCGAAAATTACGGGAATTTTTGAAGATACCGGACAGGAGCTTCCGGGTATTACCCAGTTTGTCTTGACCATTAGCGACTTTTTAAGCAACAACTATGGTGAATTGATCGTGGGTACGGTGCTTATGATTATCGGATTTAAACTCGCTTATAACTACTTCTATCCTTACAAACGCTTCTATGATGCGATGATCCTCAAACTGCCGCTGATCGGTGGGTTGGTACAGAACCACGAACTGGGACGATTCTCTTATATCCTATCACTCATGCTCGAATCGGGTATCTCCTATGCCCATGCGGTCAAACTTGCCACCTCGACATTTGGCAACAGTGCCTTTAGCGAAACCTTCAAAGAGGCATCCAACCGCGTCGTAGAGGGAAATAAACTCTCCTACTCACTCCAAAAAAGCAAAGGAACCAAACCCAAGCGGAACTTTATGCAAGCAGTTGCATTGGGGGAAGAGTCGAGTGAAGTGGCTCAGATTTTAGGGAATATCGCCGTGCTGTACCGAGAAGAGAATGATGACAAAATGAAACTGCTTCTCAGCCTCCTCGAACCGATTATGATGCTCTTTATCGGGGGGATTGTCGGGATTATCGTTTCCGCTATGCTCTTACCGATCTTCTCTATGAACTTAGGTACCAATATGTAAATAAGATAGGCAGCCACAAGGGTTGCCCCTACAATTCTCTGCTATAATACGGGTTAAAAAATTCGAGAAGCACCATGTCAAAACACCGTTTTAGAGATATCAAACAAGGCAAAACACCACACACCACTAAATCCACCCCAAAGAGCAAAAAACATAAAGTTCCCTATGCCAATAACAAGCAGAAAGCCAAAGCCGCTCTCACCGACTCCTTTATGCTGCTGATGCCGATTATGTATATCGTCTTTTATCTGGTCATGGGAAGCCGAGAAGAGTTTGCCGAAGATAAACTCATAGGGTGGCTCTATATTTTACTACCGTTTATTATCGTTCAGACACTTTTTATGTATTTCGGAAACGGACAGACACCGGGATACCGTGCCTATGATATCCGTGTCGTTGACAGCAAGACATTCCAAAAAGCCCCACTCTTCTCCCTGATTTTTAGAAATTTAGCCATGCTATTAAGTCTCCTGACCGTTATCGGTTGGCTGATGATGTTTTTTAGAAAAGACAAAAAAGGACTCCATGACCTCTTAAGCCAAACGGCGGTCATTTACAGTCCACGCCCTCGACAGACTGTAAATTCACAAAAATCTGAATGAAACGACTCCTCTCTCTTTTCTATCTCTCCTACTTCGCACTGGTAGGAGTTTATGTGATCTTTATGCCCAAAGTGCTGACACAGTTGGGCTATACCAAAGCAGAAGTAGGGATTATCTACACCGCGGCTCCGTTTATGCGTTTCTTGCTGCCGTTTATCTTCAAATACTATGTCGCCCTCACCCAGCGGGTCTATCTATTCGCCCTTGTTTCTACGGTTATCACCGGTATTATTTTTCTCTTGACCGTGGACAACTTCTATCTCTATCTATTTGCCAATGTGTTATTGGGAGCTTCGATGGGGGTTACACTTCCGTTTGTTGAGACCATCGCCCTGTATCAACTCTCCAAAAAAACCTACGGCAAAGTCCGTTTATGGGGTTCGGTCGGATTTATCCTCATCGCCCTCTGGTTGGGAAAAGTACTTAACAACCCCTATGAAACCCTCTACTATCTCCTCGGTACGGCATTGGCGACGTTGACCTTTGGTTATCAGGTATTGCAATATGATCAACATGACACCGTAGAGGGACAAAGAGATGATAAACAATTCGATGTCGCCAAATTCTGGGCATTTTGGATCAGTGTCTTTCTGATGCAGATGGCGTTTGGCGGATTCTATAACTTCTTCACCATTTACGAAACCGAACGGGGATTCAGCTTAGAGATCACCAGCTGGATGTGGGCATTTGGAGTCTTGTGTGAGATTGTCATGCTCTATTTTCAAGGAGCCTTGCTCCAACGCAATCTGTTGACGATTTTAAAAATCTCCGTGCTGATCACTGCCTTTAGATGGCTGTTGCTCTATCTCTATCCCAGTACCCTATGGATCGTATTCGCTTCCCAATCCCTCCATGCCGTTAGTTTCGCTCTCTACCACTCGGCGGCGATCACCTATGTCTTCTCCCTCTATACGCAGAAGAAACTGGCTCAGCAGTTCCTGCTCGGTATGGGATTTGGACTCGGTGCGGCAGTGGGGGCTTTACTGTCAGGACAGATTTACGGGGAGTATATCTTTTTGATCGAAGCGGTTATCACCTTGGGAGCGTGGGAGATGTTGCGGGTGCATGAAAAACGGCGGGAAAATATCTTAAATACCTGAGTTCGACGGGATATTAGTATAAATTTAGACAGAAGTGAATATTTTTTGATTATTTTTTGTACAGTATGGTAGGAGCAAATGCTTTACTGCTAACCCTAACCGATTGTCCGATCTCCAAACCTTGACGTTCCGATTCACACAAAACCACCTCTACCAACTGCTGTCCGATCGCAATTATAGCGACATAGATTACATCAGTTTGAATAATATCCAGCAGCTCCCCCTCAAAAGAGAACTTCTGTGAACCGGAAGTTTGGAGCAGTACCTCTTTGGGCGTTCCGTCATTAATGATTTTGCCATGGTGGAGTATGACAACTCGATTTGCCAGTCGATAAATCTCACTCGGATCATGACTCACCATAATCGTCGTCGTCCCAAACTCTTTGTGCAGTTGGAGGATTTCATTTTGCAGCTTGGTACGCATTTCCGGATCGAGAGCCGAAAGCGGTTCATCCATCAACAAGAGTTTAGGACGATTCATCAACGCTCGACAGAGCGAGACACGCTGTTTTTGACCACCGCTTAGGGTATTGGGCAACCGTTTTCTAAGTTCACTCAGTTCGGTAATTTTCAAGAGATGATCGGCTAACGCTTGATCTTTATTGACAAACAGAAGGTTCTGCTCCACCGTCATATTGGCAAAGAGGGCATAATCTTGAAACACAAATCCAATCCGACGCTTTTGCGGAGCAAGAGCCTTTTTACCCTCTAACCACACCTCATCCCCGATCTGGATTCGCCCCTGAGCTGTTTCCAGCCCTGCTAAGATACGCAGTAGTGTCGTTTTACCGCTTCCACTCTGCCCTGCCAATGCGATAAAGCCACCTTCTTCAATTGTTAAATTCACATCCAACATCATCGCCCCACTGGCTCCATGAAGCTCTTTGGTGATATCTATCTTGATCAATGCATCCCTCCTATTTTACGATTCTGCTTTTGGTTAAAGAAGTAGACCCCCAACAACACAAGGAAACTGATCGCCACCATAATCGCTGAATAGATATGTGCCATTTCATACTGAAACATCTCCACAAATCTATAAATCGCAATGGATGCCACTTTGGTCTCGCCGGGAATACTCCCACCGATCATTAAGATAACACCAAACTCGCCGACCGTATGGGCAAAAGTAATAACCTGAGTTCGACGGAGTATCATAGTCACAGGTTACTCGGAACTATACTTCCATATTATTGCATATTTTATGGAAATATAAAGATTTTTTATCCAAAAATCGAAACCTCACTCCCCCGCATCAATGCCACAACCCTATCATCCACCTGTAAATCCATCGAAACAACCGCCGAATAGGGAATTACACTCTCCATAGCAAACCCCTCGATATCCAATATCACGCTACTCAACAACGCCCCGTTATTGATCGCCGTAACGGTGGCGTTAATCTGATTGAGATAACTCAACTGCCCGCTTAGATTTTTGGCGAGGGCGATATCGGTGGATTTGACACAGAGTTGATAAGGATTTCCGATTTTGATCTGACCATGGAGTTCTAAGGAGAGCAAACGAAGCGTCTGCCCTCCTAGTCTGAAAGTGAGTTGATGAAGGGAGTCTACGGCTTGGACAGTATGTAAAGTTGCCGTAAGTTGGTTCATGGGACAAGATATCCGTATTTTTCAAAAATCGCTTTGGCTTTTTGGCTTAATATAAAGCTGTAAAATGCCGCAGCTCCGCAGCTTTTTTCTCCATGTTGAAGCAAGACGATTCCTTGGTCGATTGGGGTATAGAGTTTTGGGTCAACCTCTATCCAGTGTTCACCTTCTTTGAAAATAGCCATCTGTGGACTATAAAGTGAAGATTTGGCGACAAAACCTAAGTCGGTTACCGTGGTGGCATAGGTGACGATTTGAGCAATAGACTCGGCGTAAACCAGTTTCTCTTTGACCGCATCATATAATTTGGCATTGGTCAATGCTTCCACCGTGGCTTTGCCGTATGGAGCCGTTTTGGGATTGGCAATAGCAATTTTTTTGATACCCCCATTGGTAACACTCTCTAGTCCTTGAGAGAGATCATATTTTTTACCCGTAATCAGTGCCAAAGAACCTTGTGCATACACAAGCGGTCGGGTAATACCAACCCCCTCTTTATAGAGTGCTTCAGGAGCCGCCATATCTGCCGACATCATGACATCAAATGGAGCATTGTTTTTGATTTGAGCCGTTAACTGTCCAGTACTTCCCAATATAACCTGCACCTCCGTATCGGGATAAAGAGCATTGAACTCTTTTTTTCAAATCCTCAATCGCATACGAGACATTTGCTGCAACGGCAACTTTAATCGTTTCGGCAAAACCGAATACCGATAATAATACCATCAGTGTCAACATTTTTAATTTCATTTTTTCCTTTAATTCTTGTAGATATTATCGTCCGATCATAACATCTGAAGATTTAATAATCGCACTGACAATCATACCTTTTTGAAGTCCTAATGCATGAATTGCATCAATGGTAATGATAGAAATAATCTTATCATCACTTCCCATATCAATAACAACTTCACCATTTACCTCTCCTAAACGAATTTCTTCAATGGTTCCTTGTAAGCGATTTCTAGGACTAATTGCCAAATCTGTTCCTTTTGCAACAAAAACAGAACTTGCATTAAAAAATGCCGTTACACTCTCTCCTTCTTTGAATTCAAGGGATTCGACAGCACTTCGCGTCACAATGGAAACCAACTCTTTTCCGCTTTTGAGTTGAATGGCTACTTTGGCATTGACTCGCCCGTTTTGAATCTCTTTAATCACCCCTTGTATCTGATTTTGTGTACTTATCTGCATCGCAAACCTCTGTATCGATTTTAATGTTCCCGTATTGAAGTCGGTCATTTTGGTCAGTTGAGCCAAAAACTTCTGATGCTCCTGCTGCAACAGCGTATAGGTTGCAATCAGATTTTTACCGTATTGCGTAACCGTTGCTCCTCCTCCGCCGACACCGCCGGTCTCTTTGACGACAACGGGAGTCGGTGCGAGGTTATTCATCGCCGTAATGGTATCCCACGCCGCTTTGTAACTCATCGGAACCCGTTTAGCGGCTCCGCTGATCGATCCGATTTCGTCGATAGAGATAAGCAGTTGGATACGCTTTTCAAGCAGTAACGGCGTATTGCTGCTCAATAGATTGAGAGAGGAGCTAAACTCCATTGTCTATCCTTTGCATTTGATCATTTTGCAATCCTACAAGATAAGAGTATACTCCAATGCAGATAAAAACAGACTAAAGTCGGAAATTGTAGTATCGGGCGGGATATTCCCCTTTGAGGAGTGTCTCACTGCTGTAGAACATAAAGAGTGGCGGTCCATTTTCCTCTAATGAGATCGGTATCTCTTGCTCTTCGGTAATATTGATCTTTTTGACGATCTTTTTGAGGGCTTCACGGCTATCCATCTCTTTGATCTCAAACTCATCTCGTATCAACTCAAAGGCATCTTTTTCGTCTTTGTCATAGCGATAAGCATTTTGGGTCAAAAAGAGTGAGTTGTCTAATTCGCTGCTGCCCCGCTTAGAGATATAGAACGCCATGTCTTGATTTTTGCCCTGCATCTCCATCGCACCGGTCACCACGATGACCACGATGATCACCGCCATAATCACCTCGATCAGGGTAAAAGCTGGTCTATTTTGTATCTGTTTTTGCATTAGTAGTACCGTCCTGAATCACCCAGATCAAAATCCTCTTTGATCCAAAGCTCTTGGGCTTCATCCAGACTTTCAACCTTTTTGGACTCTCCAAAATAGGCAGGGATAAAGTAAACTCCCTCATCATTGGCCAGGATTGCCTGAGTATTGCTGCCGTTGGCATAGAATTGCATACGCAGCGTGACCTTCTCATCCTTGATCCGTCCAAACTCCTCGATCTGTACCAGATGGTCATTATCATCCATACTATAGAACTCCAAATCACGACCTAACTTGATGGTTCCCGCATAAGAGATCAACTCTGCTCCCTGAGCCACATAACATTCGGTAGATTTGTGTATACAAAGGAATTCAAATTCACTGTTATTAGCAAATGTTTTTCGCAGACTAGAGACCAAACCGGTCGGGTCGATGACCTCTTTTTTCTCTTCCTGTTTTTTTACTTCAGAAAAGACAAAAAAGCCCATCAAGGAGATAATAAGAATAACAATCATCAGCTCTATCAGCGTAAAAGCTTTATGCTGATTAGAGCTAAAAGAAGCCGTCATAATAGATTACTTCTGGCAATCCGGGAAGACAATATCTCTTCCGTCACCTTCACCGCCCTCTTTTCTGTCGGCACCGAAACTGATAAGTCTAAACTCATCACCCTCTTTAATATAAACAATAGGGGTTTTCCAAGAATCTTTGGGCATTTCTTCAAGATACGGTGAACCGGAGTAGTTTGGATACTTATCGGTATCCGGGTTGCTCAAGAGTGCTTCAAGCCCTTCATCGGTCTCCGGATAGGTTCCGTTATCCAGCTTAAACATCTTCAATCCCTGCTTCACCGCTCCCATCTGGGTACAGGCTAATTTTCGCTGAGCCTCATTGCCCTGACCGATTACTTTAGGAGCCACTAATCCAACCAAAAGACCCAAAATCAGGATCACCACCAAAAGCTCGATGAGTGAAAAAGCCCGCTTTTGTGTTACTTTCTGATTTTTATTAAACATAAAAATTATATCTTCTGTTTTATATTGTCTTAATTTTGTCTTTTCATTGCAACTTGGATTACAAACATTAGTCATATTTAAAATTCCTTAGTTAGTTTTAGTTATAATATTAGGGATTTTACTTGAATTGAGCTTTATAATGGATGAATCAAAAAAAGGTATCGCCCTTTTTATTACCCTTTTAGTTATCGCGTCGATCTTATCAATCATCGCTGTTTCGTTCTCCTATTTGGATAAAGCCCATGATGATGCCGGTAAAGCCTCATCCTTGATTCAAGCAAATCTTTTATATACCAATACGACCAATATTTTAAAAACACAATTTCCCGGTGGGAAGCAAAATGCGGGTACACCCGGCGGACAGCAGGGTAGCTCCAATAGTCAAGCATTATATTTTTTATATACGAGTCCGATTATCTTAAACGAAGAGATAAGCGGTTTTTCACTCAATTTACAGTGTCAGCCTTTAATGAGCGGTGTACCTATGCAGTGGCTGGATGAACAGTTCTCGCCTAATGTACCGGAACGGTATGAGGCGGCACGAAAGGTTTTGACCTATATTATTGAAGAGTATAGAATTGAAGAGCCTTATGAGCTGGAGCAGCTGATCTTTTCAGCGATTACCGGGATCAAAGAGTATAATAGCGATTTTGAACCACGGATCAAACCGCCCAGAGGTATCCACTCCAAACAGCAGTTTGAGCGGATACTGTTTGAGTACCGTTTGAACCATGATGACCCCAATGTTCTGAAAGTGCCTTGGGAACAATATTTTGTGTTTAGTGATATCGACAAAGAGAGCGTTATTGATGGGAAGTATCTGACGGCAGAGGTGATCTCTGCCTACTTTGAGATTCCCCTCGATATCGTCCGTGAGCAGTGGGTGAACGATCCTGATACCAACAGTAAACCGTCACTCAAAGATTTTTTAGCCGATAATGGTGTCTATACCCCGCCTAGTCCGAAAGTCTTCTCCGACAAAGAACTCAATGCGATGCATTGTGAAGAGAGTTATGCCTACCGGGGTAATCACTATCGTTTCAGTTTTGACTACAAAGATGGAAGGAGTTTAAACTTTGAATTTCATGAGAAGCTCTAACAGACGACGACTGTTAGTTCACAAAGAGATGGAACCTGTCACGCTCAATGAAAATGTTGACATTATCCTCTCTCCGCACTTTTATACATTTTTACGTGAAACCTTAGCCTTGAAGTTTAGTTATCAGGCGAAACATATCGCCCCTTCTCTCTTCGATGACTATTTAGAGGATAGCTTTGCCTACAAATTTCACGCCTATCGCTGTGAAGAGGGGTGGTGTTTTTTTGCCTATAACCTTGATCTGATTACGCAGTTTTTAGAGGAGAAAGGAATCCCGGCTCATCATATCCAAAAAGTCTATTTCGCCCAAGAGCTGGAATCCTCTTTGACTCAACCGATCAAGCTAGGCAGCCATGAAGCTCTCCAGAGTATCGAGGGGATTGTCACGGTCATTCCTTTACGACTCATGAGCAGTGAAGATACCTACAGCCGTATCGAATTAAATGAAACACCGCTTGAACACGGGTTGACACTGAGTACTTCATTCCACTCGGTTATCCCTCTCAAATATGCGGTGATGTTCACCACCCTGCTGGTGCTGTTAGGGATTACTTTGATTGTCGAAGGGAATCGAATCAAAAGCTCCGTCGTTGCACTGGAAGAGAAACAGCTTGATCTCTTAGCCGAAAATCCAAAGCTGGGTTCTTCTATGATCCGTAGCAGTGAGTTAAAAAAATATCAACCGATCGACCAAAAAGAGCGGTTTAAACGGGATACGATTTGGGATATATCCAAACTGCTCTCGCAACAGAGTCAACTCAAAAGCTTAATCGTTCAGGATAAAAAGGTCACTGCCACCATCAAAGCGGCTAACGCTTCAACCGTCAAACAGATAGAGAGTCGAGCCAAAACTGCCAATTTCAAGGTCAAAGTCGATGCGGAAACAGAGATTACCATGGAGAAAAGCCTATGAACCTCATGATGATCAAACGATTTAGAAACGAACTGATGGTATTAGTGGCGGCTCTCTTTATGCTATTGGCTCTAGGGTATAAACTCTCTGCCAAAGGCTATGTAGCCGATCAACAGCAAGAGATTCAAACCACCATGGAAGAGATCAGCCAAGTTGTCGATCTCAAAGCGGTGTGGAGCGATAAGAATATCGATAAAACAACCGACCAGTTCAAAACCATTGTGGTTCAGAACAAAATCCAATCCTTTGAAAAGCGTTCCAAAAAAATGGTAGCCAAATACAGCGATCTCGATGTCAAAGATCTCAACAATATTGCCAAACAGCTTTTCAAAACGCCGGTACAGATCACCCAGCTTCAGATTCAAGAGAGCGGTAAAGAGAAGTTTACAATGGAGTTAACATGCATCTGGTAAAACGTATCATCGGAGGCTTTTTCCTCACCCTGATCCTGCTTTGGCTTTTGGCTCCCAAAGAGGAGATCTACTATCTATTGGAGCAAGAGCTTAACAAACAAGATATCATTATCAGCAATGAGCAGTTCACCGATCGATGGTACGGACTCGAAATCAATCATGCCGACATCTATGTCAAAGGGATCAATATGGCACAAGTCGGTTCACTCCGGCTCAATCTCTTTTTCCTCTATAACAGTTTGACCGTCGATTCGATTCTCACTGACAAAGGTATCCACAATGTCGCTCCCGAATCTATCGATACCCTGAGTGCCACCTACAGCGTGATCAATCCGATGAATGTTGTGATCAACACTGCCGGCTCTTTCGGTGCAGCAGAGGGATCGGTCAACCTAGCCGAGCGTCATCTGATGATCCGATTGACCGATGCCAAAGAGATCACTGCCTTTAGAAAGTTTTTGAAAAAAGATACAGAGGGGTTCTATTATGAAACAGGTTATTAATCAAAAACTCTTCTCGATAGCACTCTTTATCTTGACTTCGATCGTGATTGCCAAGGTGATATGGTTGGTGATCGCCCTGCTCTTTTTGCCGAAAAGCGGCGTCGAGTTCAGCAATGCCTCCGAGAGTAAAGCCCTCTACTATCCGATCAAACTTGCCAGCAGTTCACCGACCGTCGCTCCGGTCAAAGCACCGGTTTCCAAAACCAGTAATACCGCCGGAAACATGCAAGGGTATAAACTCCTCGCACTCTATAATGCATCCGATGCTTTGGTGGTCACCGTCGAATATACCGGCAAAAGCAAAGTCTTGTCCAAAGGAGAAGAGATTAACGGATTTGTGCTAAAATCAGCTACGGCTGACTCCGCTATCTTTACCAAAGGAGAGAAAGAGTTTGAACTGAAACTCAGAAGAACACAGGGCAAACCGATCAATCAAGCGATTCGATCTACCGCTTCGGATATCATCCCTAAACCGGACGATACCCCGACCGAGGGGATCAAAGATAATATTGACGGTACCGGCAAAGTGGTTTCCAAAGAGCTTTTGACCTCCTACACCAAAGATATGGATAAGATATGGAAAGATATCGGAATCGGAGAGTATAAACCTAACGGTCAACTGAGCGGATTCAAAGTCAACTTCATCAAAAAAGGAAGTGACTTTGAGAAGCTCGGACTGCAACGCGGCGATATCTTAACCGGCATCAACGGTCAAGACCTCAACAGTTATAATGCGGCTTTCTCTTTCTATAAAGAGATGGACAATGTGGAAAATTTAACCTTAAGTATCAAAAGAAACAATCAAGAGATGGAGTTAGAGTATGAAATTGAATAAAATTGCTTTAGGACTGCTGCTTACCTTTGGACTTGCCTATGCAGAAAAAGTTGATCTAAACTTTGACAATGTGGAGATCGGTGATTTTATCAAAATGATCTCCAAAATCACCAACAAAAACATCCTCGTCGACGGAGAGATCAAAGGAAAGATCAACTTTGTCTCCAATACCCCGATCGATAAAGAGGAGTTGATCCCCCTAGCCAACGCCATCTTGGAGAGTAAAAAGATGACATTGGTCGATAAAGGCGAATACTATCAGGTGGTCAAAAGCAACGACGCCGCCGGTGAAGGAATGGAGGTTCGTGAAGAGAGTATCGGAACAGGCGGAACCATGCGTACGGTCATTTTCCAGCTTACCAATGACAACGCCGCCGTTATCCGAACCAAGATCAAGCCGCTGCTTCACAACAGTGCGAAGGTGATCTCGTTCAAAAAAGATAACCTCTTAGCCATCACCGCCTATCCGCATACGCTCAAATCGATCAAACAACTTATTGATAAAATCGAAAATCGACCGCCGACCATCAGTAAAGTGATAACGCTGCAAAATGCCTATGTAAAAGATATCTTTCCCAATATCCAAACCATGTCCAAGACGCTCTTTGCACAAGATATCGACAGTGAAAAGGTCTCGACGATGCAAGACTTGGGCAGTAACTCGATCATCTTAGTCGGAAACAGCAAAAACGTTAACCGAATGGCTCAATACATCCAACAGCTTGATATGCCAAGACAAGCCTCCGGTGATTTTCAACGTATGTATGTCATTCCATTAGAAAACTCCAATGTCGAAGAGATGGAGAAGATACTCAGCCGACTGGTTCCGCAAATGACTGAAAATCTTGGCGGAGTCAATGCGGTCGATGCCCCAGCAGCGGCTCCCACTCCTGTTTCGACAGGAGGGACACGAGGACCCATTCCCACCGATGCCAAAGTCCAAAAAGCCGTCATCGCCAGCGATCTGGAGCGAAACGCCCTGATCATCCTTGCTAATGAGACACAGATTCAAAATATCCGAGAGACTATCCGAGCTCTCGATGTCGAAAAATCACAAGTCTATATCCAAGCCAAAATCGTCGAGGTCGATACCAACCTAGCCGAAAATATCGGTATCAAATACGGATTTAACGGTGGATCGATCACTTCAAACGGTATCTTCTCGATGATCGGAAATGCTGGAGCCGCTCCACTTGCCATCTCCAGTGAATTGTTGGGATTCTTGAACAATACCACCACCCAATTTGATAACAATGGAAATGCCTATACCACCAATCAACGGGCTTTTGAGTTTAATCAAGGGATCAAAGAGGTCTTCTCAATGGGTGTACAGCTTGACCTGCTCAAACAGAACGGTGCGGCACAAATCCTCTCCGAACCGTCGATCCTCAGTACCAATAACAAAGAATCTTCTATCTATGTCGGTCAAACTCAGTCAATTTTGACCCAGTCGCAACAGAGTACCCAAGGAAACTCTAACGTCCTCAATAACTACAGTCGGGAAGATATCGGTATCACCCTCAAAGTCAAACCGCGTCTCTCCAGTGATAACAAGGTCAACCTCGAAGTGGAAACCACCATCGAAGATATCCTCCCGGGTTCTGGAACGGCAGCCGATAGACCGACCACCACCAAACGAGCGGTCAATACCAATGCGATCGTCAATCATGGCGAAACCATTATCCTAGGAGGACTTACCAAAAGTGCGGTAGGAGACAGCTCAACCCGTATACCGATCTTGGGTGATATCCCGATCTTGGGACGGCTCTTTAGCTCAAACGGGGAATCCAAGAGCCAAGTCAGCGTGGTGATTTATCTGACCCCGTATATCGTCACCAAGAGTACCGACTTAGCCAAACTTCGTAAGTACCTTGATGAGTTAGAATCGGTGCAAGATAAGTTCAATAAACTGGTTTTGGATAAGCTAGAACAGCGAAGATTGGGGATCGATGAAGATCGAAGCCATGTCACCTTTGCCACCCAATCCGCTAAGCGAAACCAGACATTCAGACAACCCGCAGTCGCTGCTGCTGAAACCACCTACCAACCGAGAATTGAACAGCCAACCGGATATGTAGAGTCTCGATCCAATAGTTATGGAACGGAATCGGTCTATAAATCGATCCCGGCTTCAAGCGGTGAGACCATGCGTAGTGAATCGATACTCGAAACCATCAATCAACAAAACAGACCGATCGATCTGGATCAGCTCAATACCGGCATCGAGTATAACGAGAACACCACCTTTATCAATGAGTAGGGCTGAGTTATGATGCAGTTACCCTTTATTGAAAATGTCGACTTAGAGCCGATATGGAGTGAAGAGATCAATAATAAACTGGCGATGAAACACCATCTGCTTTTCGCTTATGTACATGAGAAGCCGTGTATTATCGTCGAGCGAAAAAGTTTGGCTCCGGCTCTCAACTATCTCTGCAAACTCGATATCGACTATCCCATTGTGGAGGTGGATGAAGAAAGTTTTGAACGGTTGAGCAATAAATTTTTGGAGATCAAAACCGGCAGTGATTTTGATGCCTTGACCACAGAGAGCAGCGACGACATTATCGAAGTGGAAGCTGACCTGCTTGATTTTATCCGTAACTCACAAGACCTTCTCTCTAACGAAGAGTCGGCTCCGGTGATCAAACTGGTCAACTCCCTCTTCTTCCAAGCGATTAAAAAGGGGGCGAGTGATATTCATATCGAAACCTTAGAGAAAAAAGGAGAGGTACGCCTACGAATCGACGGAACCCTCAAAAAGCATCTCGATATCGACAAGACCATCACCGGACTGGTCATCTCGCGGATCAAAGTTATCTCCAACCTCGACATCTCCGAAAAACGGGTACCTCAGGATGGTCGTACCCAAGTCAGAATCGCCGGAAAAAGCCTCGATATCCGGGTCTCGGTACTGCCGACCTATTACGGTGAGCGAGTCGTTATGCGGATGTTGATGCAGAGTGAACATATCCCGACGCTGAAGAGTCTCGGTTTCTCCGACGATCTAACCAAAGACCTCAATAAGCTCCTCACCCACCCGCACGGGATGCTGCTGGTCACCGGTCCGACCGGTTCAGGTAAATCAACCACCCTGCACGCCTGCCTACAGCATATCGCCACACCGGACAAAAACATCATCACCATCGAAGATCCGGTGGAGTACAACGCCGAAAATGTCAATCAGATTCAGGTCAACGCTAAAGTGGGACTCACCTTTGCGGCGGGACTGCGTTCGATCCTGAGACAAGACCCCGATATCATCATGGTCGGGGAGATTCGAGACAGTGAGACCGCCGATATCGCTCTGCGTTCAGCTCTCACTGGACACTTGATGCTCTCGACACTCCACACCAACGATGCCACTTCGGCACTCAGCCGTCTGATGGATATGGGAATCGAAGAGTTTTTGATCGCCTCGACCCTGCTGGGTGTATTGGCTCAGCGGCTTACCCGACAGCTCTGTCCGACCTGTAAAAAACCAACCAAACTGGCTCCAGTCGTGATGGAAGAGCTGCAACTGCCGCAAGATGCGATCTACTATCAAGCTGTCGGTTGTAAAGCGTGTGATTTTACCGGATATACGGGACGGCGTGCGGTCGGTGAGCTGTTTATCATGAATGATGATGTCAAACAGATGATGAAAGACGGCTACAACGACCACCAAATTCGCCTAGAGATGAAGCGACGAGGGATGAAGAGCATCGCCGACAAACTCAAAGAGATGCTCATCGCCGGAGAGACCTCCTACGAAGAGGCAGTACGTATCGGAATTATGGAAGATTGATGCAGATGACGAGACGGGCTTTTACCCTATTGGAGGT
>JACXUN010000316.1 GCA_014763905.1 Campylobacterales bacterium | reverse complement strand
TAACAGTATGTGAGAACAGAACGTAAATCGGATTCAGACGGTAACGAGTCAATGACATATGTAGGAATGGATCTGCACAAAAACTTCCTCCAGATAGCTACGATGGATGATAAAGGAAATCTGCTACAAAACACCAGAATAGACAACGACCTTGAAGCTGTAAACAAGTTCTTTCAGAACATGCCAGATGACCACATCAAGGTGGTTATGGAATCAAGCAGTGTATGGTACAACATCTACTGCTACCTCAGATATGAAAGGAATCTGGATGTGATCCTGTCCAACCCACTCAAGACAAAGGCAATCGCGTCTGCAAAAATCAAAACGGACAAGATTGATGCAAAGGTCCTTGCTGATCTTTTAAGAGGTGGATACATAGCAGAATGCTACGTACCGGACAAAAAGATCATGCAATTGCGCGACCTTGTCAAACACAGAGAATTTCTCGTCAGGCTAAGGACCAAGATGAAGAACCGCATACACGCCATACTTCTGATGAACGGAATAAGAATTACTGGTGCCAAACAGCCATTCTCAAAAATATACGTACAACACCTAAAGGATCTGCAAAACTACAGGATCGACGGATACATCAGGTTAATAGATTCACTCAACTGTGAAATCAACTGCGTCTCCACAATGATACACAGGTTTGCACAAGAGGACAGGATGGCCTCGCTGCTTACCAGCATTCCGGGAATAGGTTACTATTCGGCACTGCTCATATCAAGCACCATAGGAGACATAAACAGATTTCCGGATTCGCACCATCTTTGTGCGTATGCGGGTCTGGTGCCAACAACTTACAGCTCAGGTGGAACCACATATCATGGAAGAATAACTAGGACTGGAAGCAGGTATTTGCGGTGGGTTCTAGCAGAATGCGTCCACTCACACATACGATACCAGAAGGACAGCAACATCACAAGATTCTACCATCGCATCGCAAAAAGAAGAGGGAATGCAAAGGCCACTGTGGCTGCAACATCAAAGCTGCTCAGAATAGTTTACTGGGTATTGAAAGAACAAAGAGAATACAGGCACATTACAGTTAAGGAATAGCCGCGATTGAAGCTCGTGAGGGAAAGCCTCGGGTCAGTAACTACGGTAATTACATCCTTAACAAATGGATTGAGACGGTAATGAGGTGCAAGCCTCGAATGGGTACGTGTCCGCCAACATATCTGCAAGGAAGTAGTGTCTAGCCAGGGCTCTACATAAAATGCATCAATTAACAAAAATGCTTAAAAGGAATTCACATGGGTACGAGCGCAAGAGTTA
>JACXUN010000090.1 GCA_014763905.1 Campylobacterales bacterium | reverse complement strand
GTATGAGCAGTTATCTGAGCGGTGAAGACAATATCGGTGATGTGATCTTCTCAACCGTTCATCCGAATTTAGATATAATCACCTCCGGTACTTTACCAAGCAATCCATCCGAGTTGCTGCTCTCTAGTCGATTGCCTAAACTGCTCACTGAGTTAAAACGGGAGTATGACTATGTCATTATCGACAGCAGTGCGATCGGAAGTGTAACCGATACACTCTCCATTATGAAGTTGACAGATGTTAATCTGATTGTCTTTAAACGGGGTGAGACCAAAAAATCGGCGATTACTAAATTGGAAAAAATGATTGAAAAATATCAAATTGATAATGTGGGATTGATCCTTAATCGAAGTAAAGAGAGTCTGGATAAGGATAGTCTCGTATAGAGGGATGAAACCCTCATGTTGCAAAAATATAAACAAAAATCATGAGGAGATTCTCAGGTGAAAAAAATATTAATAGTCTTTGGAACGAGACCAGAGGCGATCAAAATGGCTCCCTTGGTGAAACGTTTTGAAAAGCATCGAGGGGATTTTGAGGTTAAAGTGTGTGTCACGGCACAACATCGAGAGATGCTGGATCAGGTTTTGGATATCTTTGAGATTGAACCGGATTATGATCTCAATATTATGAGTCCGGGACAAGATCTTTATGATGTGACCATCAATGTTTTGTTGGGTATGAAAAAGGTTCTGTACGATTTTAAACCTGATCTGGTTTTGGTTCATGGTGATACCACTACTACCAGTGCGACTGCCCTGTCGGCATTTTATCAAAAGATAGCCGTCGGACATGTCGAAGCCGGCTTGAGAACCGGTAATCTCTACAGTCCGTGGCCGGAAGAGGCAAATCGACAAATCACAGGGGTATTAGCCAACTACCATTTCGCACCGACACGGACAAGCAAGATGAATCTTTTGAATGAAAACAAATCTCCCTCATCCATTACGGTAACTGGCAATACGGTTATCGATGCACTCTTCTTAACACTGGAGAAGATCGAACATAACCGTGGACTCAAAAATAGAATAGTCGAGCAGCTGCATCAAGCTTCCCTCAACTTTTCACAAGAGCGGAGAATTATTCTGGTTACTGGACATCGGCGGGAGAATTTCGGCGAAGGTTTCATCCATATCTGTGAAGCCCTCAAAACGTTGGCACTGCAAAACCGTGATGTGGATATTATCTATCCGGTGCATCTTAATCCCAATGTACAGGAGCCGGTCAAAGCGATTCTCTCCAATATTCCCAATATCTATCTGATCGCCCCGCTGCAATACGAATCATTTATCTATCTCATGAATCAATCCTATCTGATTCTGACCGATAGTGGTGGCATACAGGAGGAGGCTCCTTCATTGGGCAAACCGGTATTGGTGATGCGGGATACGACGGAGCGTCCCGAAGCAGTAGAAGCCGGTACGGTTAAACTGGTCGGAACGGATAAAACCAAAATCATTGAGACGGCACAAGCGTTGCTGGATAACGAAACACTCTATAAAGCAATGAGTCAAGCTCATAATCCCTATGGTGACGGAAAAGCGTCTGAACGAATTATCAACTATATAAAGGATATAAACAACAATGGATAAAAAAATATGTGTCATGGGTTTAGGATATATCGGACTACCGACTGCGGCACTCTTAGCCAATAGAGGCTATCAGATTCACGGGGTGGATGTGGTGCAGTCAACGGTGGATACGATTAATGGGGGGCAGATTCATATAGTAGAGCCGGATTTGGATACGTTTGTCAAATCAGCCGTCAATAGCGGAAGGCTTAAAGCCGATACTAAACCGATAGAGGCGGATGTCTTTATTATCGCGGTACCGACCCCTTTTCATAACGGATTTGTTCCCAATATCGATTATGTGATCTCAGCAACCGAATCGATTGCACCTTATGTTAGAGAGGGAAATATTGTTATTTTAGAATCTACTTCACCGGTTGGAACGACGGATAAGATCGAATCGGTATTACAAGCAGAGGGAGTCGATACCTCCAAAATTTATATTGCCCACTGTCCTGAGCGGGTTTTACCGGGTTGTATTATGAGAGAGCTGGTGGAAAACGACCGAATTGTTGGGGGTACAACACCGGAAGCAACCGAAAAAACGGTAGCATTCTATCAAACGTTTGTCAAAGGTGCCGTATTGGCAACCGAAGCTAAAACTGCTGAAATGGCAAAACTAACTGAAAATTCGTTTAGAGATGTCAATATCGCTTTTGCCAATGAACTCTCTATTCTCTGTGATAAGTTCGGTATCGATGTTTGGGAGTTGATTAAATTAGCTAATCGCCATCCGCGTGTCAATATTCTTCAGCCCGGAGCCGGTGTCGGCGGACACTGCATTGCGGTTGATCCATGGTTTATTGTCCATGCCGGAGGTGAAGATGCCAAAATCATCCGAACCGCACGCGAGATCAACACTTATAAAACAGAATGGTCGATTGAAAAAATCAAAAATGCTGCCTTGATGTTTGAAAAAGAGCAGGGTCGAAAAGCCAAAATCGCGTGTATGGGATTGGCGTTTAAACCCGATATTGATGACCTCAGAGAGTCTCCGGCACTCTATATTACTCGGCGTTTGGTATCAGAGGGATATGAAGTATTAGCCGTTGAACCCAATATAAAAAGTTTTGATGAATTTAAGATAGTTGAGTATAATACGGCTGTTGAAGCAGCTGATATCGTTGTCTTTTTAGTAGCTCACAAAGAGTTCAAAACAATGCAGCTCAAAGACCAACAAATACTTGATTTCTGTGGAGTAAAAAGATGAAAATAAGCGTAATCGGTACTGGCTATGTCGGTTTGGTGAGCGGAACATGTTTCGCTGAGATGGGTAATAATGTGATCTGCGTCGATATTGATGAGAAAAAAGTCGCATCGTTAGAAAAAGGTATCGTTCCAATCTATGAACCAGGACTAGAGACAATGGTCTTAGAGAACCATAAAAAAGAGACGCTTAATTTTACCACCGATATTAAAGCGGCACTGGATAACTCCAACATCTGTTTTATCGCCGTTGGTACGCCGATGGGTGAAGATGGAAGTGCCGATCTGCAGTATGTGCTTGCCGTAGCCAAATCAATCGGTGAGCATATGCGTCATCATATGTACATCATCGACAAGAGTACCGTACCGGTCGGTACCGCCGATAAGGTCAAAGCGACCGTCCAAGCCGAACTGGATAAACGCGGATCAAACCTAACGTTTGATGTGATTTCCAATCCGGAGTTTCTCAAAGAGGGTGCGGCGATTGAAGATTTCATGAAGCCGGATCGTGTGGTAATCGGAGCGGATACTGAAGAGGCGATTCGCGTGATGCGAGAACTCTATGCTCCGTTTACCCGAAGCCATGATCGGTTTATCGCGATGGATGTGCGATCGGCTGAGATGACCAAATACGCTGCCAATGCGATGTTGGCAACCAAAATCTCTTTTATGAACGAGATGTCCAATATCTGTGAACGGGTTGGTGCCGATGTCAACAAGGTACGTCACGGAATCGGAAGCGACAACCGGATCGGTTACTCCTTTATCTATCCGGGATGCGGATATGGCGGTTCCTGTTTCCCTAAAGATGTCCAAGCCTTGGCGAAAACAGCCAAAGATTTCGGCTATACGCCAAGAATTTTGGATGCGGTTGAAGCGGTCAACTATGATCAAAAACGCGTCATCTCCGATAAGGTGATCAAAAAATTCGGTGAGAATTTAGAGGGAAAAACCTTCGCCGTTTGGGGGCTTGCCTTTAAACCGGAGACAGACGATATGCGAGAAGCCAGTTCGATTACCGTGATCAATGAGTTGACCAAACGGGGTGCCAAGATCAAAGCGTATGATCCCAAAGCCCGTCATGAGGCAGAGAGCTTCTATCTCAAAGACAATGCCAATGTCGAGTATGTCGAGAGTAAATACACCGCACTCAGCAGAGCGGATGCCCTGTTACTATTGACCGAGTGGAAAGAGTTTAGAAGTCCGGACTTTACCGAGATAGAGAAGCGGCTCAATCAAGCCGTAATTTTCGATGGACGGAACCAATACAACAAAGAGAAGTTAGAAGCAATCGGATTTGAGTATCACCAAATCGGTGTACAGTCATAAAAAGGAGATGGAATTGTGAAAATATTAGTAACCGGTACAGCAGGATTTATCGGAAATCAGTTGGCGATCAAATTGCTAGAACGCGGGGATGAAGTAGTAGGACTTGACAGTATCAATGACTACTATGATATTCGAGTAAAATATGGACGATTGGATCGAGCCGGTATTGAAGAGTCAGATATTGAATATAACAAACTGGTAACCTCCTCCAAACATCCCAACTATAAATTTATCAAACTGAACCTAGAAGACAAAGAGAATATGATGAAGCTCTTTGAAGCGGAGCAGTTTGATGCCGTCTGTAATTTGGCGGCACAAGCAGGCGTACGCTACTCGTTGACCAATCCGGATGCTTATATGGATAGTAATATTGTCGGATTTTTAAATATCTTAGAGGGGTGTCGACACCATAATGTCAGCAACCTCTCGTATGCTTCCAGCTCTTCAGTTTACGGATTGAACGAGGAGCTGCCGTTCTCGACCGATCACAATGTAGATCATCCGATCTCTCTTTATGCGGCTTCCAAAAAAGCCAATGAGTTGATGGCACACACCTATAGTCATCTCTACGGTATTGCGACGACCGGATTGCGATTTTTTACCGTCTATGGACCGTGGGGACGACCCGATATGGCACTCTTTCTATTTGTCAAAGCGGCACTGGAGGGTAAACCGATCGATGTGTTCAACAATGGCGAGATGCTGCGGGACTTTACCTATATCGATGATATTGTCGAAGGGATTATCCGAGTCATTGACAATCCTGCCAAACCGGATCCGACGTGGAACGGTAAAGATGGACGGGTTTCGACCTCTTCCGCACCGTACAAAGTCTATAATATCGGGAATCAAAATCCGGTGAAATTGATGGACTTTATTACCGCAATCGAAAATAAACTGGGTAAAACCATCGAGAAAAATATGATGCCGATCCAACCGGGCGATGTACCGGCGACCTTTGCCAATGTGGACGATTTGGCAGAGGATTTGGGATATAAACCGGCTACACCGATTCAAGAGGGGATCAATAACTTTGTCGATTGGTATTTAGCGTTCTTTAAGGATGAAATTAATCAGGAATCAAACCAATAATTTTATTGGTTTCCCGTTAAGTTTAAGTGAGAAACTTAGTTTTTTTAATTATGTTTTTATGTGTTATTTGTTAATATATATTAACATATTAACGGGAGTCAGGTGATGTTTCCTTTTGGGAAAATCCTAAGTTATCTTAGGCTAAATTTAAAAAATAGAACCTTTTTAAAAAACTATCGGCAGTTGAAAGTGAATCAATATCGTTCACTGCCATGGCAGCAAGAACAACAGCTGCAGAAACTTAATCAACTGCTTACTCATGCCTATCAAAATATCCCTTACTATCATGATCTTTTCAATCAAATTGGTTTGGCTAAAGAGAATCAAATCCAACTTGAATCGATAGAAGCATTTCAGGCGATTCCTTTTTTGACCAAAACCTCTATCCGTCGTGAGAAAGAACGAATGCACGCTACCGATATGGCATCACGCAATCCCTATCAAAACAGTTCGGGCGGTTCAACCGGCGAACCGGTAACCTTTATGCAAGATGCCCAATATGCGATGAGTAATCGCATCCATACCCATTTGGCCTACTCATGGCGTGGATATGAACCGTATGACGATATGGTGATCATCTGGGGAGCGGAGCGGGATATTTTTAAGGGGAAAAAGTCGCTCAAAGAGAAGCTGTTTGACATCTATTATAATCGGCTGGTACTCAACAGTTTTAGTATGAGTGAAGCCGATATGGAACAGTATATTCAGATATTGAATCGTAAACGTCCTAAATTGATTAAGGGATATGTTCAGTCGATGTATGAGTTGGCGAACTATGCAAACAAACACCGGATCAAAGTGAGACCGCAGCAGGCAATCCATTTGGCAGCCGGAACACTCTATGAACCGATGAGAATATTGATCGAAAAGATTTTTGGTACTCAAACGTATAACTATTACGGCAGTAGAGAAGTAGGATCAATTGCTTCAGAGTGTAAAGCTCAAGATGGATTGCACATCATGATGGAACATACGCTGGTCGAAGTCATCAATGAAGCCGATCAACCGTGTCAACCGGGAGAGCAGGGTGAAATCGTGGTGACGACGCTTAGTAACTACTCGATGCCGTTGATCCGCTATCGTATCGGTGATGTCGGAATCCTCAAAAAGTATGAG
>JACXUN010000315.1 GCA_014763905.1 Campylobacterales bacterium | reverse complement strand
ATTTTAAGTACTTAAAAAAAAATTTGTATTATAATTAAATAATTTCTTTAATATTACTTTAATAAAGGGATATGATTTTGTTCCAAAATTTTCATCCAATATTTACAAATTATCTAAGTTCGGTCTTGATCTCCCTGATGCTGGCGATATTAACCGCACCGTTTATGTGGATCATCTCCGATGCCAATATCGAGTGGGTAATCGGCAGTATGATCCTCTGGATGATTGGGAGCTTTGTGATATACTACCCTTTTATTACCTATATATTTCCTCTGCTTTTTACGCGACTGGGTAATTTTTTGCTGGGATCGATACTGGCACTCTTTACGCTTTGGCTCAATATTGCATTGATCACCTTTTTCCTCTCTCCTGAGGATATTGATTTTATTTTCAACCATGCACTATTCCACCTCTCCATCGATACTTCTGGTCTATTGATTATGGGTTATATTATTATGACCGGTATATTGGTACTGAATCTCAACTGTCGAGAAGAAAAAAAGCAACGAACGCTCACCTTTAACTTTTCGATACAAAACTATACTTTTCTCTATCGTATCGTACAGCGTTATTATCCCGAACTGATTTTGGTCGCTATCCTCCCAATACTGCTGCTCTTTTGGATCAATATTACCTATAGTAGCCGAGTATTGCTAGGTGTCTTTGTCAGTATGATCGGTATCTCTATTTTTATCAATCGCTTTACGGCTCAAAATACCCTACAGCGACTGTCGCTCTCTTTTGCTTCACTGGTTGGGATACTGGTTCTATACGGCGGTGTCATTAATGTCTTTGGCAAAGGTAAACTGCCGGCTTCCGAGATGCAGGTTCATCTCCCATCGCCGGTTGCCGATGGCAGCAGTTTTCAATTTTACAATACCCTCTACAGCCATGATACGCATATCTATAAAATTGTCGGTTCTTTCCCTAGCTTTGGTATATATTTGGGCTATGAGGTCGATACTATCCCTAATGGAGTGATCAAAATAGAGAGTGATGAGAGTCACTATACCGTTTACGATCAGTTGAATCATAGACTGGCTACCTTGGAAAAATAGGAACTTAACTAGGAAACGGAGGCTTCGTCCCAGAAAAGGCGAAGCTAAAGCTTTCGGTTCCAACTTAAGGTATAATTGCATATCTTTATCCCGGATTGACTCGTACACATTCGAGTTTCCATTTGGGTCTATTTCCAATTAGGAGCAATAGTGGTTCCCTTTGATACCTTACCTCTTTCCCCAACACTGATTGAACACCTCCAGCGGTTCAATTACCAAACCATGACCCCAATCCAGCAGCAGGCAATTCCGG
>JACXUN010000089.1 GCA_014763905.1 Campylobacterales bacterium | reverse complement strand
TTGGGCAATTGCCCAATCTACAAAGGCAAATAGTTTATGCAGATTTATGACAGTGTCCAGAAAAAGAAAGTCCCCTTTGAACCGATTATCCCCCGCAAAGCTTCTATCTATGTGTGTGGACCAACCGTGTATGACGATGCCCATTTAGGACATGCACGCAGTTCATTGAGTTTTGATCTTTTGGCACGGACACTGAGAGCTTTACGATATGAGGTAACCATGGGCAAAAACTTTACCGATATCGATGATAAGATTATCAAGAAGATACAAGAGACAGGGCAGAGCTTAGAAGAGATTACGACGCACTATATCGCACGCTATTTGGAAGATATGCGGGCATTGGGGGTACAAGATGCCGATATCAAACCCAAAGCGACCGAATCTCTTGAAGCGATCGAATCAATGATCCAACGCTTAATCGATCAAGACAACGCCTACATCATCAGTAACGGCGATGTCTATTTCGATACCTCCAAAGATACCCATTACGGTTCAATCTCCCATCAAGTGGGAGATGACGCAACCAATCAAAGCCGGGTAGAACACACATCTGAGAAACGCAATCCCAAAGATTTTGCTCTCTGGAAAGCGTGTCAGAGTCATGATGAAATCTGTTTCGATACCGCCTTTAGCCGCGGACGACCGGGATGGCATATCGAGTGTTCGGCGATGATCGAAAAACACTTCGAGGGGAATGACCAATACTCCATCGATATCCACGGCGGCGGAGCCGACCTGCTCTTCCCGCATCATGAGAACGAAGCGGCACAGAGCCGCTGTGCCACCGGACATGAGTTAGCTAAATACTGGATGCATAACGGGTTTGTCAATATCAACGGAGAGAAGATGAGTAAATCATTGGGTAACAGTTTCTTTGTTAAGGATGCCTTGACAATCTATGACGGTGAAATTTTACGCAACTACCTCATCTCAGTCCATTATCGCAATGATTTCAATTTCAATGAAGAGGATCTACTCAGTTCCAAAAAGCGTCTGGATAGACTCTATCGATTAAAAAAGCGTATCAGCCCGACTGGAACATCCAAACCTAATAAAACGTTCCAAAAAGCGATACTCGAAGCGATGAGTGATGATATGAATATCTCCGTCGCATTGGCTTTGGTCGATGAGATGATCAGCGAAGCCAATGATAAGCTCGATGCCAACCCAAAAGATAAAGGAATCAAAAAAGAGACCATGGCAAATATCGAATTTATCCATGAGCTTTTAGGTCTCGGAGGCAAAGAGCCGTTCAGTTACTTCCAACTCGGGATTGATGAAGCGACTAAGTATAAAATTGAATCGCTTATCGCAGCACGTAATGAGGCGAAAAAAGCCAAAGATTATGCGAAATCTGATGCCATTCGTGATAAGATTACGGCTATGGGCATTTCGCTTATGGATACGGCAGAGGGAACACTCTGGGAAAAAGTATAAATGAAAAATCTTTTTAAACAATACCTCCCCTACCTCATCGGCTACAAACGACCATTCTTTTTTGCCGTACTGGGAATGATCGCGGTCGCCGTTGGAACCGCCGGAACGGCTGAAATCATCAAACCGGTACTAGATGAAGTGTTTATCAATCGAGATGAGCAGATGCTAGCTATTGTGCCGTTTTTTTTGATCGGGGTTTTTACTCTCAAAGGAATCGGGCAATATATCCAGACCTACTATATGTCCTATATTGGTCTTGATGTGGTGAAGAGTCTACGTAACAACTTGGTTTCACATCTCACATATCAAGATATGAACTTCTTTCATACGATGCATTCGGGCGAAATTCTCTCCCGCATAACCAACGATATTGCCCGAATTCAAAGTGTTGTCACCTCACTGATTCCCAACTTGATTCGAGAGAGTTTAACTATTGTCGCGTTGACCGGCTATGTGATCTATAGCAGCCCCAAATTGGCATTTTATTTTTTGATCATTATGCCGTTGGCGATTTTTCCGTTGAGTCGACTGGCAAAAAAGATGAAAAAATACTCCAAACTTTCGCAACAGAGTACCGCAAGTATGACCGCACGTTTGGGTGAAATATTTTCCAATATCGAAGTAATCAAGTCCAATTCGACTCAGGAGATCGAAAGTGAAAAGTTTGCCCTAGAGAATCAATCAGTTTTTAACTATCTCATCAAACAAGTCAAGATCAATGCCTTGACCACTCCCGTGATGGAGATACTCGGTTCTGTAGCGATTGGCTTAGTCATCTATATCGGAGGAACAGAAGTAATCGAAGGACGTATGACGGTAGGAGCCTTCTTTGCCTTTTCAGCGGCTCTTTTTATGCTCTATACGCCGATCAAACGGGTTTCCAATATCTATAACCAATCCCAAGATGCGGTCGTTGCCAATGAACGGATGTTTGAACTGCTCAATCTGCAACCCCAAATTACTTCGGGAAAAAATGCGTTAACCGTGCCGATTCAAGAAGTGCGTTTAGACCATATCACTCTCAACTATGGAGAGAAGCAAGCCCTCAACGATGTCTCGGTTACTATGCACAAAGGAGAGAGTATCGCTCTAGTCGGTGACAGTGGAGCAGGTAAAAGCTCTTTTGTCAACCTGCTGGTGCGTTTCTATGATCCGAATCAAGGACGGATTCTTATCAATGATCAAGACTACACCCAACTCACCCTGCACTCTCTGCATCAGAAAATCGCTTACGTAACCCAGCGTATCTATATCTTTAACGATACGATTGCCAACAACGTTGCTTACGGTGAAGCGGTTGATAGAGAACGGGTATTGATTGCGTTAAAAAAGGCTTATGCCTTGGAGTTTGTCGAACAACTCGACGAGGGAATCGATACGATGCTGAATGAAAGCGGCAATAACCTCTCCGGCGGGCAGCGTCAACGTATCGCTCTTGCCCGAGCTTTATACAAAAAGCCGGATGTATTAATCTTGGATGAAGCCACCTCTGCACTGGATAATAAGAGTGAAGTATTGATTCAAAAAGCCCTCGAAGAGCTTAAAAGTGAGATGATCACCATTACCGTGGCTCACCGATTGAGTACCATCGAAAATGCCGATACCATCTTGGTCTTTAAAAAAGGAGCCATTATCTGCCGAGATACCCATCAAAACCTTTTACAAAATTGCGAAGAGTATCAAAAACTCGCCAAGGTATTATCGTAGACGGGACATCACATCCCGCCGTGGCAGCAGTGGCTGCCCTCCTGCTTTTCCATTTTTGGCATTTCAAATTGATGGCTCGGTTTAAAAGGTGATGCAACAGTTGGCTGAAACTGCTTTGCCGTCACTCCAATTATTAACCACTCCGCTATAATTTCACTTAAAAGCAGATCGTCTTCAAGAAGTAATATTTTCATAGTTAATAGTAGAGATAAAAAAAGAAAAAGTCAATAGGAAAATAAAAAATGGTGCGACGAGCGAGACTCGAACTCGCACGAGCGTAGCCCACTACCCCCTCAAGATAGCGTGTCTACCAATTCCACCACCGTCGCATAAAAGAAGTTTTTGACACTTTTTAGGTCTATCAGAACCTGATTTGTATCAGATTGGAGTGGCATTATACCACTTCAATCTTAAATTACACTTAATTAACCAAGAAATGGGTTAGCGTAAAGAGCAATAAGAGCAATAACTAGGGTATAGATAACCTGAGCTTCGATCATCGCCAAAGCAATGAACATAGTTGTCATCAATTTACCACCAAGACCTGGGTTTCTAGCAGTTCCAGCAATGGTTGCAGCAGCAGTGTGTCCCATACCGATAGCACCACCAAGAGCAGCAAGACCAAGACCCACACCAGCAGCAACTACTGAGTAAGCTTGAACATCAGCCTCACCGGCAAAAGCAACAGCACCAAGAGCTAAGAAAAGTAAGAAAAACTTTTTCATCGATTGTATCCTTCAAATAAATGGGCTTTGAGTCCCCGTCGACTGTCTTCCAAAGTCCGTTCGGCTTGCGTATCCCTACTGATCACTTTGTACAAACGCACGAATTATAACCCATGTACGATTGTATATTATTGAAAAGAAAAGAGAAATAATAAAAAAGATAAGGAAGTGTGATAAAAATGTTACCAATAGAAATATAGTGAGACATTAAAATGTGATCTACCGTAGGGTGGGCTTCAGCCCACAATTTTTCTCATTGATATTTTGTGTTGGCTAAAGCCCACCCTGCCTGAGAGAAGTCTAAAATAGATAATTAGGCGTACAAAGCTCCACTTTTTTCCCTTTTTGATCCAATACGATCACATCAATCGGATCATCTACCTTATAGAGATCATCCAGTCGCTCGATACGCTCTTTGGAAACTTTGGAGATATGCAATAGGGCATCATATCCGTCTGGCATCTCAATAAACATACCAAACTCCATAATCTTTTTGATCTTGCCGCGGTACTGCTTATTGATCTCATAACTCATCGGTTTACGAGAAGAGCTGGTTAGCGTATCGATATAGACTTTTGCCGCTTCGACATTCTCTTTGGACGATCCGGTGATCTTAACGGTATTGGCATCACGATCGATATCGATACTGACACCATATTTTTCAATGATATCCCGAATCGTCGAACCACCCTTACCGATAATCGTCGGAATGCTTCCCGCCTCGATAGCAAATTCTACGCTCCTTGGCAACGCTCGGCTTGGATTCATATTGAGCAGGGCTTCTTCCATGATCTCCAGAATATGAAGCCGTGCCTCTTTGGCTTGATAGAGTGCCGCTTTGAGTATCTCTCGATCCAATCCGCCCAATTTGATATCCATCTGTAGAGCCGTGACTCCGTCTGCCGTACCGGTAATTTTGAAATCCATATCGCCGTCATGATCTTCCAGACCCATAATATCCGTCAGAACCGCATACCGTTCTCCCTCAGTTACCAATCCCATCGCTACTCCGGCGACCAACTTATCGGTCTGAACCTCTGCCGCTCTTAGAGCCAAAGAACCGCCACACACCGTTGCCATAGAGGAAGAACCGTTAGACTCTAAAATTTCGGAAACCAAACGAACGGTGGCGTCACGATCAAGATGCAATGTCGGTTCTAATCCGCGTTTGGCAAGGTTTCCGTGTCCGAGTTCTCGCCGTCCCGGTGCTCCCTGCCGTTTGGCTTCGCCTACTGAGAATCCTGGAAAGTTATAATGCACCATAAAGGTCTCATAGAAAGGGGTCTTGGAATGGATCATCTCATAGACTTGTGAATCTTTGCTATCCCCTAATGTTGCCGTTACCAATGCCTGTGTCTGCCCCCGGGTAAAGAGACATGAGCCGTGAACCGACGGTAAGATATTGGTTTCGATATCAATCGGGCGTACCTCATTCAATGCTCGTCCGTCGGCACGGATATTTTTATCTAAAATGAGTGAACGGACAATACTTTTCTTGAACATCCCCAACATCTTAGAGACCAACTCAGCATCAACATCTTGATGCCCCTGAGCCTCTAAATCGATAATGATCTGAGCATGTATTTTGCTAAGAGCCGAGCTGCGTTCACTCTTTGCCATAGACTGGACTGCCTGCTCAACCTGCTCTTGATAATGAGCAGCAATAAAGTTATAGAGTGTCTCATCTGATTTTTCCGGAGCGATTTCTAGGGCAACTTCCTCTTTTTGTGCCAATTTGAATGCTTCGTCATACTCTTGGGAAGCTCGGCTAATCGCCTCTCCGGCTTGGTCTAATACCGCTAGGAGTTCTTCTTCTTCTAACTCGTTGACCAGATGTTCTTCTGCTGTATCCGATGCATTAACGCACATTTCAATCATCAAGACATCCGAACCGCTACCGACAACCAATAGATTGAGTGTGGAGTCATCCTGCTCTTCAAAGTTTAGGTTGGTTCGTATCTCACCATTCAATTTTCCCATTCGCACCGCTGCGATCGATTGAGTAACTGGGATATTGGAGGTATAAAGAGCCGCATTGGCAGCATGGAGTGCTGCGACTTGCATATCGACTTTGGGATCGCTGCTGAGTACCGTAATGGTAATCACCACTGGATAGTAAAAACCTTTAGGAAAAAGCGGACGCAGTGAACGATCCACAATCCGTGATGTCAAAGTCTCAAAATCTCCCAGTTTGCTTTCACGCTTGACAAATCCGCCGGGAATCTTAGCAGCGGCATACGCTTTCTCTATATATTGAACCGTTAACGGTAAAAACTCATCGTCAACCGGATCGGGATCAATAGCAACCGCAGCCAACAGTACCGCATCACCGCAGTGATAGAGTACCGAACCGCTAGCTTGACGGGCAACCTTATTGAAAACGTATCGTTCCTCTAAATTATTACACCCTATTTTTATATCGAGTTCAGTCATATTTTATTCCTTCTTTGTGCATTCTCTGCCATTATTTTATCGATCTCTTCAAAGGTAAAACGCTCC
>JACXUN010000088.1 GCA_014763905.1 Campylobacterales bacterium | reverse complement strand
AAGCATCCGCCAACACAGAAGCGAGCAGTTCTACCAAAACTACCCTCAGCTCCATCAACTTTAACCATGTTGACAGCTTCAATATCATCGATATCTACGCCAAACGTTCGACCTTTGATCGAGAATACCCGCAAGAGTGGACACCCTTTTACAAAGGGAGTGTTGAAGAGTACGGACTCAAATCCAAAATCCCGTATCTAGGTAACCACTTTGTGCTATGGGGAGGAGATTATAAACGTTTTGATCATGAAAAGTCCTTTGATACCTCCTATACCAATAAAGCACTCTTTATCACTAACAACAATGTATTTAAAACATTTGAGAATGACACCACGAGCGTAACGGAATCGTTACGCCATGACCGATACAGTGATTTTGATAATAAAACAACCGGAAAAGTAGGTCTCAAACACACCTTTGGTAACCTCAATGACTTAACCTTTGCCGCCAACTACGGTACTGCTTACAATATTCCTTCGGCATTCCAACTCTATTCCGCCTACGGCAATCCTACTCTCCAACCTGAAACAATCAAAGGATACGATATCACCCTATCCTACCAAGGATTGGAAGTTACCTATTTTGATAATGTGATTGAGGATATGATCAATTATGTCAGCAGCCGATATGTCACGGTAGAGGGGAAATCCAAACTCAAAGGGTATGAAATCAGCTATAATCAGACATTGGGTGATACCTTAATGCTTTCACTCGGATACGCACAACTTGATGCCAAAGACCGAAACGATCAAAAATTACTCCGACGACCGGAATCTTCTGTCAAGTTTGCCGTAGATTATTATGGGATCGATCAACTGCATTTAGGTATCAATGGTCAATATATCGGCAAACGATCGGATATGGATTTTGCTACCTATAACTCTGTGGACACCGGTAAATATACCGTTGCCAATTTCGTAGCCAATTATGAGGTGGATAAATATCTGACGCTTTTTGGTAAGATCGAAAACATTACCGATGAAACGTATCAAACCGTTTACGGTTATGCCAGTGCACCACGAGCGGTATACGGTGGGGTTAAACTCAGTTATTAATTATGATACGATTCATTATAGTACTTTGTCTTACTTTATCATCACAAGCTAATGAGCGAATCATCGCTCTTAGCCCCGCTATCAATGAGATCATCTTTGCATTAGGAGCCGGTGAGCAGGTGGTAGGCAATACCACCTACTCCACCTATCCCGAAGCGGCTCAAAAGGTTGCAAAAGTCGGCGGCTATTTTGAACCGAACCTAGAGAAAATACTGCTGCTCAACCCAACGCTGGTCATCATGCAGGATAACAATCTCAAACTCGCCAAGCAGCTCAATCAACTGGGTATTCAGACCAAGGTTGTCGATATCGATACGATTCCGCATATCCGCGATTCGATCTTAGTATTAGGTAAACTGCTACATCAAGAGACCAAGGCTGAAGCGATTATCAATGATATCGATACCCATCTCGAAGCCTTAAAAAATATCGTGAGTGATAAAAAAATCCTCATCGTTATCGGACACAACACCGCACTGGTCAAGCAGATATTTGTCGCCGGGCAGAACCTCTACTTCAATGACATTATCGAAGCCAGCGGCAACCATAACGCCCTCCAATCCACCCGAACCGGACAACCGATCCTCAACCAAGAGAACATTATCAGCACCGATCCCGATATCGTGATCCTCTTGGCTCATGCCATGAAAGAAAAAGGACTCACCACCTACGACCTCATCAAACCATGGAAAGATCTGCCGATCAAAGTAGCGGATACAGAACAGATTTATATTATCGATAAAGAGTACGCAGGAATTCCTAGCGATCGGTTGGTGTTGTTTTTGGAGGATTTTCAGAAGATTTTGGAACAATACAAAACAGCACTTTCCAAGCCTTAAATAAATATGCTATAATCAAAACAAATCAAAATGTAGGAGTACCCTATGTATGCCACTGAATTTCAAACCATAATCAAAAATGGGTATATTCAAATCCCTAATTATGAAAGATTTAAAGACAGAGAGGTGAGAATCATTATTTTAGATAATATTCAAGAACAGATTGAAAAACATACTCTCAATACTAGAGAGGCTCATTTAAATAGTTTCTATGCGATGATTAAAAAAGGAAAAAACGAAACTAAATTAACACTTGAAAATGCTATAGATACTGATGGAATGATCGATGATATACTTTGATACCAATGTTTATCTCTATGCGTTTTTGGAAAATATAGATGATGAAAACCAACAAAAAAAATCCATAGAGTGTTTGGAAAAAGCTCTACAAGCAGAGAATCTACTCACCTCTGAAATCATCCTCTATGAATACGCATTTGTTGCAAAAAAGCTTAATGAAAATCCTACGCAAATTGACCAAAATTTAAACTTCTTAACCAATTTTATACAACCATCCCACGATATTTATACGAGAGTATTAGATATTTTAAGTCAAAAAAACTTTTATAAAAACTCATTTGATGTGTTTCATTTAGCTTTTGCCGAAAAAAATGGTTGTGATAGTTTTGTGACATTTGATAAAGGCTTTAAGAAGCTGCAAGATATGACGAATATGGAAATTATTATTTTGTAAGTAACACTGAGATGTTACAATAAAACTAACATTTTTGATGTAAACAAGAGATGAAAATCCAAAATACAGAATCGGTGATAAATATATCCACTACTCAGACGATGAATTAAGAGACGAGTACTTCAAATACAAAGGCTATTTATCCTAATCATGCTAACCATCAAAAACTACACCAACTCCATCCTAACCAATATCTCCTTCACCCTACCCTCAAATCAAAACCTCACTATCCTAGGTTCCAATGGCGTAGGGAAAACCACTCTAGCCAAAGTGCTATGCGGTATCACCCCCAGTCAGAGCATTACCATAAACGGTCTCTATCCCTCCAAAACATTTGGCGAACAGCGGGCTAAACTGATCAATTATATTCCGCCTAAGCTGGAGGTATTTGACAGCTTTATCACCGTTCGGGAGTTTTTAACGCTGAGTTGTTTAGATACCCATATCTCGATTAAAACCGTTTTAGAGACACTTGCCATTACCCATTTAGAGGAATCTTCATGCCAAACATTAAGCAGCGGGGAGGCTCAGCTGGTACAGGTTGCCGGGAGCTGGCTACATGGAGCAGCATATACAATTTTCGATGAGCCGACAGCCAATCTCGATCCGCAGAAGATACAGCTTCTGTTTCGACTGTTTAAAAATCCAAACTTTTTACAAAGCAAGGTTATTATCACCCACAATCTCGATTTGGCTTATAAATTGGGATTTGATGTTCTCTATTTGGCAGATAAAAAGATAGCCTATTTGGGTTCTGCAAAGAGATTTTTTGAGCAAAAAAATCTCGATACCATTTATCAGCAAAGTGTGCAAAAAATTGCGGATACCCTTGTGGTGAAATTATGAAAAAATTAATCCAGATATTAGCAATCATACTACTATTGGCAGCTCCGTTTATCGGACAGCTATCCATTCATCCATCCCAATTACTGGATAGCAGCTCCATGAATCATCGTGTCTTTTTTGAATTGCGTCTGCCGCGTATGCTATTAGCCTTTTTGGTCGGAGGGATTTTAGCGTTGGGAGGATTAATCTTTCAGAGTGTCTTTCGTAATCCAATGAGTACGCCGTTTACATTAGGGGTAGCAAGCGGTGCGACACTCTTTAACGCGTTGGCTATTATTTTGGGATTGGGTATAGCAGGTTCTCTTTTTGCTTTTGTGGGAGCCATGATGACCGTTATTATTCTCTTTGGTGTGGCTCGCAGCTTTAAACGTTATGATACCTCTTCACTTCTTTTGGTCGGGATTGCCCTCTCCTTTTTTTATTCTGCATCATTAATGGTAGCATTCTCCATTAGTAGCTTACAAGAGAGTTATGAGATTATGCGATTTACCATGGGGGATTTAGCTATATCGGGATTTGGTGATATTTTTATACTGGCTCCCACGGCTCTGTTACTTTTAATAGTGATTCTCCATTACCGCTATGAACTCAAATTGCTGCTCACCTCATTTGAATTTGCTCATCTCAAAGGGCTCAATGTCAAAAAGATCAATGCGATTTTGCTATTGGCTGTCTCGATTGCGGTGGGAGTCGTGGTCAGCATCGCCGGTCCGATTGGATTTGTGGGATTGATTATCCCGCATATTCTCAAAATTATTTACGCCCAGAGTGCCGATAAATTGATACTGCCGATCTTTTTTTACGGCGGGGTATTTTTGGTACTGTGTGATTTGATTGCTCGGAATTTAGGAACCAATACTGATGTCCCTATCGGGGTTGTCACCTCGTTTTTAGGAGCTCCGTTTTTTATCTATCTGTTGATAAGAAAATAAGAAGATTAAGAAAAAAAGGAACACATCCCTACATGTTCCTTCTATCGATATACTATTTATATCTAAATGTTATACGTCCCTTATCGAGACTGTATGGCGTGAGTTCTACTTTCACTTTATCGCCCGGTAAGATTTTGATATAGTGCATTCTCATCTTTCCGGCAATGTGACACAGAATCACATGTCCATTCTCTAACTCAACACGAAAAGTTGCATTCGGAAGTGCTTCAACCACTTTACCGTCAATCTCGATTACATCACCTTTAGCCATTTTTTCTCCTTTGTAAAATAAATCTCCTATGGCAGCGTTAAAATTACCGCTCTGTTATCGATAATCGCCACCGTATGCTCATAGTGAGAGGTACGCAATCCGTCCTCACTCACTACCGACCATTTGTCATCGAGGATAACCGGCTGGGCACCTCGTTGACACACCATTGGTTCCAGACAAAAGACCATGCCGTTTTTGACTTTTGGTCCTTGATTGGGTTTCCCTTCCAAGTAGTTTGGAATATTAGGTTCATCATGTGGCTTGGTACCGATACCATGCCCACAAAAATCCCGCAACGGAACATACCCCCGTCCGGTAATAAATGACTCTAAAAGAGCACTGATCTCTTTAAAACGCATTCCGACTTTGATATTCTCTATCGCATGGTAGAGTGCATCTTTGGAACAGGCGATTAACGCTTCATCCTCTTTGGAAATCTGACCGATCGGCATGGTAATAGCAGCATCACCATAGTAGCCGTCAAGCTTGGCTCCTAAATCTAAACCAAGGATATCACCCTCTTTGATTGCTTGATCAGTTGGAATACCGTGGATACAGACCTCATTTAGTGAAGTACAAACAGAACCGGTAAACCCGTAAAGCCCCTTAAATGAAGGCTCAGCCCCCAATTCACGGATATATGCTTCACCCATAGCATCAATCTCTTTGAGTGTCATTCCAACAGTGATATTTTCTTGGAGATATTTTAATGTTTTGCCAACGATTGACCCAGCTAGTTGAAGCTTGGTCAATTCGTTTGGTTTACGAAGTGCAATAGCCATTAGAGACCTACTACCCCTAACGTTTCATATTTGTTCATATAGATCTGTGCTTCGATTTTTCTCATTGTATCAAGAGCAACTTGCACAACGATCAGTACCGCTACCCCTCCGAAGAAGAATGCTGCACCGATCGCACTAATCAACATAAACGGAACCGTTGAGATCGCAGCGAGGTAAAAGGCTCCCCCACCGGTAAGGTTACTGGCGATTTCATTGATCTTCTCTTTGGTATGCTCTCCCGGTCTTACGCCCGGAATAAATCCACCTTGCCGCTTTAAGTTCTCTGCGATATCTTTAGCATTGAAGACAATCGATGCATAGAAAAAGGCAAAGAAAACAACCAATAAGAAGGTAAGAACGTTAAAGAGAATACCACCCGGTGTTAAAGCATCAGCAAGACCCAATGCATACTCATTGGTACTGCTTTGAAGCATCGTCAACGGGAACATCAATACCGCTGAAGCAAAAATCGGAGGAATAACCCCTGAAAGGTTCACTTTGATCGGAATATAGTTCATCACCTTTTTATTTTGGTTCTGCATAATGGTTTTTCGTGAGTAAGAGATCGGTACCCGTCTTTCCCCCAGCTCTATATAGATGATAACAAAGATCGTAAATAGAATAATCGCCATCATTGCAAGAACAGCAAGGAAGTTAATCTCACCGGTATTGACACCGTTAATCGTATTGGAGATAGCTGCCGGAATACCGGAAACAATACCTGCAAAAATGATCAATGAGATACCGTTACCGATACCACCTTGTGTAATACGCTCACCAATCCACATGAGTAACATGGTTCCTGTTACCATAGAAATCGTTGCGATAACCGCAAACATGATCGGATCAATCATAACCGCACTTTGACCGTTACTTCCTGTCATACTTTGTAGCCCAAATGCCACACCGATTGCTTGTACTGCGGTAATAAAAATAGTCGCATAACGAATAATCTGCATATATTTCT